>NZ_JBFOCK010000042.1:0-24032 GCF_040907765.1 Aeromonas sp. s9 | reverse complement strand
GCCGTCGCTACACAACACCGCATCTGACGAGACAAGGGGTGTCAAAACAGCTATCACCGTCTCGGCATTCATTTTCTCCAACTGAAAATCCGCATGGTGACCAGCCCGGTCCTGAACCACCATCACCGGGATGTAATCCGGCCCTGTGCCTCGGGTACGGCCTTTGCCCCCACGGTGGCGGGCCGGGCGGGGCAAACCACGTTGCCCTTTAAACGACTCCAAGAAGAAGGTCTCATCAACCTCGACGATACCCCCTTCCCGTGCCGCCTGGTGACTCGCCATGGCTTTCAGGAAGCGGTGACGCCACAAGAAGGCGGTGTTTTTACAGACTCCGCAGCGGACGGCAGCCTGTCGGACGGTCAGACCGTCGATGAGGGCCTGGGCGTAGTCTTCCCAGCATTGTGCCTTGCGAAGTCGAGCCAGAGGCGTCTTGGTGAGAACGGAACTGGTGCGCAGACACTGCTTGCAGCGATAACGACGCAGCCCTCGACTCCAACCCCAGGGAGCCAACTGCGTAGCCTCGGCCTGACAGTGAGGGCAACATCGACAAGCGGGGAGTTGAGCGGCCAGCGAGGTGATTGGGTGAGGGGTAGTGAGTTCATGTTGCGCGAGGCGACGCTGGCGCATGGTGAGCTGTGGAAAGAGAGACAGTAGATGTTGAAAGGCTTGGGTATCCATGATGGAGGCCCTCAGGGTGATGACCTACTTCAAGGTTAGCCTTTCAACATGTAATTGGGACAGCGCCATGAAAAAGCCCCCGCCATGCGGGGGCTTTTTGCTGGGCAAGGGGAAGGGCCAGGGGCCCGGCCACCGAGCTACTGAGTCAGCAGAGGCTCGACAAAGCGGGCGACCTTGTCGCGGATCCGGGGCTGGGCGGCGGCCGTCGGGTGCAGTCCATCGTTCATCATGAGTTCAGGGCGCAGCACAATATCATCCAGAAAGAAGGGCATCAGCGGCAGGTCGTTGGCCTTCGCAAGGTCCGGGAAGATCTGCTCGAACTGTTGCAGATAGCGCGCCCCATAGTTGCGGGGCAGCAGGATCTGGGTCAGCACCGTCTTCGCCTGGTGCGCCCGGGCGAGCTCGATCATCTTGGTCAGGTTGGCCCGGGTGATGGCGGGAGCAAAGCCCCGCAGCCCGTCGTTGGCGCCGAGTTCGATCAACACCCAGTCCGGTTTGTGGGTTTCGAGCAGAGTGGGCAGGCGGGCCAGGCCGCCCTGGGTCGTTTCACCGCTGATGCTGGCATTGATGAGGGTGTGTTCTCCCCCCTGCTGCTGCCACTTTTCATTGAGCAGGGCAGGCCAGCTCTGTTCGGCCTGCATCTGGTAGCCGGCACTCAGGCTGTCGCCCAGTACCAGCAGGGTCTGGGCCTGGACGGACGCTGCCCAGCAGCACAGGCAACTCACGGCAAACAAGAGACGCATCATGCAGTCAACTCCCACGTTCTATTGTCATTACAGGTTCAGGCAAACAGGATACCCAAGATGAGTTCAACGCCCATTATCGCCGTCAGGGGGCTCGGTAAAACCGTTCGCCTCGGTCAGGAAAGCCTCACCATCCTTGAAGGGATCGATCTGCAAGTCAATACCGGCGAGACGCTGGCGCTGGTCGGTGCGTCCGGTTCCGGCAAGTCCACCCTGCTCGGTTTGCTGGCCGGTCTCGATCTGCCGAGCCGCGGCGAGATAGAGATCCTCGGCCACTCCCTCACCCGGCTGGACGAGGAGGGACGCGCCAGGCTGCGGGCCGAGCAGGTGGGGTTCGTGTTCCAGTCGTTCCTGCTGCTGCCCACCCTGAGCGCCCTGGAAAACGTCATGTTGCCGGCCGAGCTGCGGGGGGAGACCGACAGCGAGCCCCGTGCCCGGGAGCTGTTGGCACAGGTCGGTCTGGGAGAGCGGTTGCACCACCTGCCGCCGCGCCTCTCTGGCGGCGAGCAGCAGCGGGTCGCCATTGCCCGTGCCTTCATGACCCGCCCCAGCCTGCTGCTGGCGGACGAGCCCACCGGCAACCTCGACAGCAAGACAGGGGAGACGGTGATCGAACTGCTGTTTCGTCTCAACCGCGAGCACAACACCACCCTGGTGGTGGTGACCCATGACCATGAGCTGGCTCAGCGCTGCCAGCGACAGCTGGTGATGTCAGCCGGGCGGCTGGAGGCTCAGGCTGTCATGGCGGCCAGGGTGGGAGAGCTGTCATGAGTCATTGGAGACAGAGCTGCACCAGGGGATCGTTGGCAGCAGCATGGACGGTGAGGGAGGCGTCATGAGTCAGTGGCGACTGGGATTGAAGTTGCTGCGCCGGGAAGGGTTCAGCGGCGAGCTGCGCTGGTTTGTGCTGGCGCTGGCGCTGAGCGTCGCCTGCGTGCTCAGCGTGGCTCTGGTGGCGGATCGGCTGGATGCGGGGCTCAAGGCCTCCGGGCGGGATTTCATCGGAGGGGACAGGGTGCTGCGCTCCGCGACGCCGGCACCGGCAGAGTGGCTGGCGCAGGCGCATCAGGAGGGGCTTGCCGTGCAGACCACGGTCAGCTTCAACAGCATGCTGTTTCACGGTGATACCCTGCAACTGGCCTCCATCCGCGCCGTGCCCGGGGATTTTCCCTTCTACGGCAAGCTGGAGCTCACTCCCCAGCGCGCCCCGGCGCCCGGCGAGATCTGGCTCTCCGCCAGGGTGATGCAGCTGCTCGGCGCCAAGGTGGGGGAGGTACTCGAGGTCGGCAACACCCGGCTGACGGTGGCAGGGGAGCTGGGCCAGGAGCCGGATCAGGGGTTCAGCCCCTTCCAGATGGCGCCAAGGGCCTTGATCCACAGCGCCGATATCGAGGCGACCGGGGCCCTGCTGCCGGGCAGTCGCCAGCAGTGGCGCTATCTCGTCAAGGGGCCCCGTGACGCCATCGCCCGCTATGAGGCCTGGCTCAACCCCAGGCTGAGCGCCGGGCAGAAGCTCGTCAAACCCGACGATCAGGGTACCCAGGTGGGGAAATCCCTGGGCAATGCCGAGCGCTTCTTCCGTCTGGCATCCCTTGCCGGCGTGCTGCTCGGCGCCCTGGCCATGGGGATAGCGGTGCGCCATTTCGCCGAGCGCCAGACCAACATGGTGGCCCTGCTCAAGACCCTGGGGGCCTCGCGGCGCACCCTGTGGCAACTGATGGGCACCCTGCTGTTCTCCCTGACCCTGGTGGGGGCCCTGATGGGGCTGGTGGCGGGCAGCGCCATGCAGTGGCTGACCCTGAACCTGCTGGGGGATCTGCTGCCTGCGGATCTGCCGCCCCCCTCCTGGCGACCCTTCGCCCTGGGCCTCGCGGTCGCCTTCTTCATCACCCTGATGCTGGCGTTCGTTCCCTTCCTGAGGCTGCTCAAGGTACCGCCGCTGCGGGTGCTGCGCCGGGAGCTGGAAGCGGGGATCCCTCCCTGGCTGACGGTGCCCGTGGGGCTCATCGGGCTGTTTGCCCTGGTGTGGGGCTTTACCGCCGACATCAGGCTGGCCTGCGGGCTCATCGGCGGCATGGGGGGGTTGATGGCGCTGCTGGCCCTGCTCGCCTCCGTGCTGCTGCGTCTTGGCAGTCGGCTCAAGGGGCCCCATGCCCTGCGCCTGGCCATCAATCACCTCTCCCGTGAGCGGGGCAGTGGTCTGTTCCAGCTGGCGGGTTTCGCCCTGGCCCTGATGCTGTTCGGGCTGCTGTGGGCAGCGCGGGTCGATCTGCTGGAGGATTTTTCCACCCGGTTGCCTGCCGACGCCCCGAACCGCTTCCTGGTCAATGTGGCGGACAGCGAGCGGGAAGGGATCCTGGCCGATCTGCACCAGGCCGGGGCCATCACCTCGGACTTCTACCCCATGGTGCGCGGGCGCCTGACCCGTATCGCCGGTGAGGCGGTGGGGGAGGATGCGGCGCGGGAGGGGGTGGACAGAGAGCTCAACTTCACCACCACATCGGCCCTGCCCGCCGACAATAAGGTCACTGCCGGTCAATGGCTGGCCGGCAAGGGGGAGGTCTCCGTCGACGAGGCACTGGCGGGACGGCTCGGCATCGCGCTCGGAGACGTGCTCGGCTTCACCATAGAGGGGCAGGCGTTCGAGGCCAGGGTGACCAGCCTGAGGTCCATCAAGTGGGACAACATGAGGCCGAACTTCTACATGATCTTCTCGCCGGACGTGCTGGCCCCCTTCTCCCAGACCTGGCTCGGCAGCTATCGTCTGCCGCCAGAGGGGCGAGGGGCAGAGGTGGAACTCATCCGCCGCCACCCCACGGTGAGCCTCATCGATGTGGAGGATCTGATAGGCCGCCTCACCCTGGTCTCCGATCAGGTGAGCCGCGCCCTGGGGTTGATGCTCGGGCTGGTGACGGTGGCTGCCCTGCTGGTGCTGCTGACCCAGACCCAGGCCGGCATGGCCCATCGGCGCCGGGAGCTGCTGCTGATGCGCACCTTGGGGGCGGGCAGCGCCCTGCTCGAGAAGATGTTGCGCTGGGAGCTGGTGGCGAGCGGTGCCCTGGCAGGGCTCTGCGCCGCCATGGTGGTGGAGCTCTGCTCCTTCGGCCTGCAGTGGTGGTGGGAGGGAGCGCAGTGGCAGTTCCACTGGGCCATCTGGGCTGCACTCCCCCTGCTTGGGGCCGTGCTGGTGACCCTGGCCGGACAGGGCATGCGCCGCCAACTGCTGGCGGGTACCCTGAGCGACCGGCTCAGGGGACTGGGGCAGGGGCTGCTCTGATGGCTCGACACATCCCGACCTCGGTCGGGATGTGTCATTGAGTCAACGGGGTGAGTGCAGCAGATTGTCCAGAGCGCCGGGCAGGGCCGGGAAACTGAAGTGAAAACCGGCCTGCTGCAAGCGGGCGGGCAGTACCTGCTGTCCGGTGAGCAGCAGATCCGCCGCCTCTCCCATCAGGAGTCGCAGGAGGGGGGCTGGTACGAAGAAGAGGTGCGGGCGATGGAGCGTGGCGGCCAGGGTCTCGCTGAACCGGCGATTGCTGACCGGTTGCGGGGCCGTGCCGTTGAAGATGCCGTCACACTCGCCGTGCTCGACGAGAAACAGCATGGCCCGCACCAGATCCTGCACGTGGATCCAGCTCATCATCTGGGTGCCGCTGCCCATGGGGCCGCCGAGGCCCAGGCGGTAAGGGGGCAGCATCCTGGGCAAGGCGCCCCCCTCCATGCCGAGTACCAGGCCGATGCGCAGGATGCAGACCCGGGTCTGGGCCGAGCGGGCCTGCTGGGCAAGCTGCTCCCACTGCTGACAGAGACGGTGGGTGAATTCGTCGTGAGGGTTCTGGCATGTTTCATCCAGAGGGGCGTCATCCTGGCGGCCATACCAGCCGATGGCGGAGGCATTGAGCAGCAATCTGGGGGGCGTGCTGGAGAGTTTGACGAGATCCACCAGCTGTTCGGTCAGCAGCCAGCGGCTGTTGCAGAGCAACTGCTTGCGGGACTCGCTCCAGCGTCCGGCGGCGATGGGTTCGCCGGCCAGGTTGATGACGATGTCCACGTCATTGAGGTGATCCAGCCTGTCCAGACTGTCCAGCAGGGTGACATCGTGGCCGAGCAGCTCGTAGGCCCGGCTGCCCTGGCGGGTCAGCACGACTACTTCGTGCGCTACCTTGAGGTGTGCCACCAGACGGCGGCCGATAAACCCCGTGCCCCCCGTGATCAGTATCTTCATATCCTGCCTCCCTGACGCTCTAGGGTCTACTCTAGAGCCTGGGTGCCCGATGGACAAGCTCCTGTTTTTATGAGCATTATGATTTTTGTCTCCCAAGACGCCGCCCCCTTTATCCACGGGGTTGCCGGGCGTTGCGACCACGGGGGGCGCCGTGGCGCGGCGGTATCAGGGGCTCATTCCGGCTTGCCAAACGGGCGCCAGCGGGTAAACTCGAGCGCTTTTTCGCCATGTTCATGAGGGCCGTTATGCCATTTCGACGTTTGAAGGTGCGTCAATTCTATGTTCGGCTGCTCTGTGCCTTGCTGGCCGGTCTGTTGCCCATGCTCCTTGGGCTCGTCATCGTCATCTGGCAGACCGCCACCGGCGTGAAACAGGATGCGGTGGCGCGCCTGGAACATGCCAGGGTCATGTTCGACCGCACTCTGGACAATGCCCAGTTGGCGGCGTCGGCTCTCACCGGCAGCCTGGGCAGGCCCTGTCTCGAGGTGGTGCAGGGGCTCAGGGATCAGGTGGCCACGGTGCCGGATGTGCGCAGCGTCAACCTGGCCAGGGGGGATCGGATCTACTGCTCTTCCCTCTATGGCCCGGTCGATGGCGGCATCAAACTGGATGACTATGTCGGGGGCAGGCTCGACCTGATGAAGGGCAACCCGGTCACCCCGAATCGTCCCCTCATCGCCTACCGGGAAGAGGTGGGCGAGTTCAGCGTGCTGGTGGGGGTCGACGGCTACTACCTGCTCAACATCCTGGACATGCTGAGCCGCAACTCCCCACTGGGGCTGGTGGTCGGCAACGAGATGCTGCTGCGAAACAGCGAACTCACCGACAAGCTGATCCCCAAGGATCGCAATGGCTATCTCGAACAGGTCTCGACCAGGTACCCGTTCAAGGTAGTGACCACGGTGTCGGTGGATGAGTACCGTGCCCACATCTGGGACTACTCCAAGGTGGGCGTCATTATTTATCCTCTGCTGAGCCTGCTGCTCGGGGTGGCGGTCTTCTGGCTGATGGGACGTTCGACTTCGCCGGCCCAGGAGCTGAAACGGGCACTGTCCCAGCAGGAGTTCATCCCCTATCTGCAACCCGTGGTGAACGGGGAGGACGGCCAATGGAGCGGTTGCGAGGTGCTGATGCGCTGGCAACACCCCCGTCAGGGGATGATCTCGCCGGATCGCTTCATTCCCCTGGCAGAGGACAGTGGCCTCATCGTGCCCATGACCCGGCTGTTGATGGCGCAGGTGCGCGAACAGTTTGCGGGCAAGGCGCACCATCTGCCGCGAGGGTTCCACTTCGGCTTCAACATCAGCGCCAGCCACTGCAAGGATCTGAGCCTGGTGGAGGATTGCCGGGATTTCATCAACGCCTTCAAGGGGAATCCCATCAAGCTGGTGCTGGAGCTGACCGAGCGCGAGCTCATCGTGGCGGACGAGACGACGGACCGGCTCTTTGCCGAGCTGCATGCCCTCGGGATCTTCATCGCCATCGACGATTTCGGCACCGGCCACTCCAGCCTGACCTACCTGCAGACCTTCCAGGTAGACTTCCTCAAGATCGATCAGAGCTTCGTCGGCATGATTGGGTCGGACGCGCTCTCCAGCCACATCGTGGAGAACGTCATCGATCTGGCGACCCGGCTCGGTCTGCAACTGGTGGCGGAAGGGGTGGAGAATCAGGTGCAGGCCGACTATCTGAAGGCCCGCGAGGTGACCTTCCTGCAGGGCTACCTGTTTGGCAGGCCCATGCCCATGAAGGAGTTTGTCAGCCAGCTGGCCGGGCAGGGGCGCTGAGGGGTAAGCGCGAGGCAAAAAAAACCAGCNGCTGGTTTTTTTATGGCCGGATGGCTCAGAGCATGCGGGCCAGGGCACGGCACAGACGCTGAACCCCCTCTTCCGTGGTCGCTTCATCCACACAGGAGAAGCTCAGGCGCAGGGTATTCTGGATCTCGGGGCGCACATAGAAGGGGGCGCCGGGCACGAAGGCCACCTTCTCCTTGATGGCCTCGTCGAACAGGGCCATGGCACTGACGCTGGGCGGCAGGGTCAGCCAGAGGAACATGCCCCCTTCGGGACGGGTGTAGCTGACGCCGGGCGGACAGTGGCGGGCGAGGGCGGCTTCCATGGCGGCACGCTGGCGACCATAGACCTCCTTGATCTTCTCCAGGTGAGCGTCGAGGGAGTTGTCGGTCAGGAAGCGGTGCAGCACCTGCTGGCTGAAGGCGTTGCTGTGCAGGTCGGTGGCCTGCTTGGCGATGGTAACCTTCTTGCGCAGCCATTCCGGCACCACCATCCAGCCCAGGCGGAAGGCGGGTACCACCGTCTTGGAGAAGGACCCGAGCAGTACGGTGTTGTGGGGGGCCAGCTTGGCGATGGGGGGCAGGTGCTCCCCTTCGAAGCGCAGCTCGCCATAGGGGTCGTCTTCCACCATCAGCAGATCGTGGCGCACCAGGCGCTCGGCCAGGGCTTCCCGGTTGGCGCGGCTGTAGGAAACACCGCTCGGGTTCTGGAAGTTGGGCACGCCGTAGAGCAGCCTGGCGCTGGAGCCCTGCTCCAGCAGCGCATCCAGCGCGGCCAGATCCAGCCCCTCTTCCGCCAGGGTGATGGGCTTGAAATTCGGTTGATAGACGGAGAACGCCTGGATGGCGCCAAGGTAGCCCGGCTCTTCGATGATGAGATCCTGCCCCTCGTTCACCAGCACCTTGCCCAGCAGATCCAGCGCCTGCTGGGAGCCGCTGGTGATGAGGATGTTGTCAGGATTGACGGTCATGCCGTGGCGGCTCAGGTAGCGGTCGGCGATGAACTGGCGCAGCGGGGCAAAGCCCTCGGTGGTGGCATATTGCAGCGCGGCGGCTCCCTGCTCGCGCAGCACGTCCTGGCACGCTTGCTCGATGGCCTTGACCGGGAACAGATGGGGGTTGGGCAGGCCGCCGGCGAAGGAGATGATCTCCGGATTGGCGGCAACTTTGAGGATTTCGCGGATAAAGGAAGGCTCGACCTTCTCGAAGCGCTGGGCAAAAAACGGCTGCATAGGGTTCTCTCTGACTAGGTGGCGGTCGCTCCATTCAACCGCCAGGTTATCCGTTTGTATCAGATTTCAGAAATGAGGCAATGGCTGTCACAAAAATCCATAAAAAAGGGCAGGTTTGGCACCTGCCCGAATTTTATCGTCCCGACCCCGGTCAGGGGCGCAAAAACCCCTGTCAGGGGGGCATCGGGCGGGATGGGGGTCAGAGCCCCGGCGCCTTGAGGAAGCGGATCATCAGGTCGGTATTGGCCCCGAGCTGCTGCTCGATCCGGCCCGGGAAGAGCTCGGCCATCTTGTCGAGGCGATCATGCTCCGTGTGCCAGATCTTGCCCCACTGGGTCTCGCTGTCCCGGTCGCAGGCGCTCTTGGTGGCGTCGTCGTAGCAGTCCCACAGCGCCGGATTGGTGCTCTGGGAGTAGCCGTCATAGCCATCTTCCCCGTTGATGGTGAAGTTGGTGGCCTCCACGTAGGCGATGGGCACCCCCAGGCAGGCAAAGGGAGCATGATCGGACCAGCTGCCGGTCTCCCCTTCCGGGTAGCCGCTGTAGCTGGGGTGGATGGCGAACGGGGTGGCGGTCTGCTGGGAGATGGCCAGCAGGCGATCGCGCACCTTGGGATCGAAGCTGTAGCGGCTCGGGTCGGCGCAGTTGTACTCGGCCACGTCGGAGTGGGCCGAGTGGACATAGACGATGTCACCCCCGGCGATGGTGTCGTAGTTCACCATGGCCAGCAGCTTGGCGACGGCATTGGTGTCGAGACTGGCGGCATAGGCTTTGGAGCCGTTGAGGCCGTTTTCCTCGGCGCCGAAGAAGGCGAAGCGCACCGTGTAGGGCAGGGTCTCTCCCTTGAGTGCCTCGGCAACCGCCAGCAGGGCGGCGACGCCGGCCCCGTTGTCGGTGGCGCCTTCGGATCCTTTCTTCTCGCCGGTGCTGTCATAGTGGGCACCGATGAGGATCACCTTGTCGCTCTGACCCTTGAGCTCGGCGACGATGTTCTGGGAGGTTCGGTCTGTGCCGCCCCGGGTGTAGGTGAACGGCTGGTTCTGCACCTCGTAACCCCAGCCGGCCAGGTGATCCTGGATCCAGGCGGCGGCGCGGGTTTCGGCCTCGGTGCCAGTGGGGCGAGCGCCTATCCCTTCTGCGCCAGAGCTCAGTTGCACCAGAAATTCATGGGCCTGAGCGGCGGGGGCAGGGGGTTGGGAGTCGTTGTCAGAGGGGTTGCAACCGGCCAGCAGGGCAGGCAGGACGAGGGCCAACAGGGTTTTCTTCATACTGCAATCCTTTGTTGTATATGGTTTTATTTTTCCGCATCAGGATGAACCCGACGTCCGACAGATTCTGTGAAGGGGGTGGCATTTGTCAACCTTGCTGGTGGAAGTGGGCAGTCCCGGGGGATTTGTTGTGGGAAACACTTGCGCCTTGTGCCTATCTTGGGATAATTCGCTCCCCTGTTTTTGCGAACTGATGCAATAACGAGCGATCCATTTATGTCGGCTCTGTTCCAGAGCGATGCAATAACGAGCAATTTACTATGTCTGTGACCCAAGATGTGTTTAACGAAGACGGCAAGTTCATGCGCAAGATCCGCAGCTTCGTCCGTCGCGAAGGCCGCCTGACCAAAGGGCAGGAGAAGGCCCTGGAAGAGCTCTGGCCGGTCATGGGCATCGATTTCGCACCAGAGCCGCTCGACATGGTGGCCCTGTTTGGCCGCGAGGCACCCGTGGTGCTGGAGATCGGGTTCGGCATGGGCGCCTCCCTGGTGGAGATGGCCAAGAACGCCCCCGAGAAGAACTTTATCGGCATCGAGGTGCACTCTCCGGGTGTGGGCGCCTGCCTTGGCACCGCCCAGGAGGCGGGCGTCACCAACCTGCGCGTCATCTGCCACGATGCGGTGGAAGTGCTGGAGCACATGATCCCGAACGGTTCTCTCTCCTGCCTGCAGCTCTTCTTCCCTGACCCCTGGCACAAGAGCCGCCACCACAAGCGCCGCATCGTGCAGCCTGCCTTTGCCCAGGATATCCGCCAGAAGCTTGCCATCGGTGGCGTCTTCCACATGGCCACCGACTGGGAGAACTACGCCGAGCACATGCTGGAGGTGATGAGTGCCGCCGAGGGGTACGAGAACACCTCCGCCACCGGCAACTGGGTGCCCCGTCCCGACTGGCGCCCCCTGACCAAATTCGAGCAGCGTGGCCATCGTCTGGGCCACGGTGTCTGGGATCTGATTTTCAAACGAGTCAACTGAGTCAACGTATCAACTAAGGAGCTATCATGGCCAACCGTAGCCGCCGTCTGCGTAAGAAACTGCGCGTCGATGAATTCCAGGAAATGGGGTTCGACATCAGTTTCAACTTCCCGGTCGGCACCGCCGAAGAGACCATTGATGCCGTGGTCGATGCGCTGATCGACGAGGTGATCGAACCTCGCAAGCTGGCCTTCGCCGGCTCGGGTCACCTGGCCTGGGAAGGGATGGTCTGCACCCAGCAGCTCGGCAAGTGCACCGACGAAGACCGTTCCGCCGTTCAGACCTGGCTGCAAGGCAAAGGGCTGGAGGCCGTGGTGGTCACCGAGCTGTTCGATCTCTGGTACGGCGAGCCGGCCTGATATCTGACTGCCTCCCGGGCAGATAGAAAATCCCGCCGCCGGCGGGATTTTTGTCGGTGGGCTGGCCCCGCCTCGTTTCACGTCATGGAATAGCCAATGGTGTTGTCATCCGAATTACTGGCCGGCATCCTGGAAGAGGTGCGTCCGCTGCTCGGGCAGGGGAAGGTGGCCGATTACATTCCCGCCCTGGCCCAGGTGCCTGCCGACCGGCTGGGGATCGCGGTCTGTACCGTTGAAGGAGAATTGTTCACCGCAGGTGACGCTTTCGAGCCCTTCTCCATCCAGAGTATCTCCAAGGCCCTGAGCCTCACGCTGGCCTTGACCCTCTATCAGGAGGAGGAGATCTGGGCCCGGGTGGGCAAGGAGCCCTCCGGTCAGCCGTTCAACTCCCTCGTCCAGCTGGAGTTCGAGCAGGGCATTCCCCGCAACCCCTTCATCAACGCGGGTGCCCTGGTGGTGAGCGATCTACTGGAAACCCGGCTCACCGCTCCTCGCCAACGTACTCTGGAGCTGGTGCGCCGCCTGTGCGGCAACCCGGCCATCATGGCGGATCAGGTGGTGGCGCGCTCCGAGTACCAGCACTCCGCCCGCAATGCCGCTATCGCCTATCTGATGAAGGCCTATGGCAACTTCGAGAACGAGGTGGACAAGGTATTGCAGAGCTACTTCAATGCCTGCGCCATCCGCATGAGCTGCGTCGATCTGGCACGAGCCTTCGTCTATCTGGCCAACCGGGGTGTCCCTCTTGGCGAGAGCACACCCCTGCTGCCGGCCCGGACCACCAAGCAGGTCAATGCCCTGCTCGCCACCTGCGGCCTCTATGACGAGGCGGGCGACTTCGCCTACCGGGTCGGCATGCCGGGGAAATCCGGGGTGGGGGGCGGCATCATGGCGCTGATCCCGGGAGAGCTTTCCATCTGCGTCTGGTCACCCGAGCTCAACAAGGCGGGCAACTCCCTGGCCGGGACGGCGGCGCTGGAGCTGCTGGCCGAGCGCCTGGGCCGCTCCATTTTTTAACTCTCTTCACTATGCATCGAGACGACATCATGAAACGAATGACTGGACTGTGGCGAAGCTGCCTGACCGCCTTGCTGCTCTGGTGTGCCTGGCCCGCGCTGGCCGCCGAGCTGCCCCCGCTCTCCCTGGCGGATGCCAAGGGGAAGGAGGCGGTGATCCTGGATACCCGCCCGAGCTATTTCTATCAGGGCTGGCCCATGGACGGGGAGAAGCAGGGGGGCCATGTGGCCGGTGCCGAGCTGCTCTCCGCAGAGTGGAAATACAGTGACGAGGAGTGGCCTGTGGCGCTTGCGAGCAAGGGGCTGAAGGCCGACAAACCCGTCGCCCTCTATGGCACCCCTCGCGAGGTGGCCGAGGTGGCCCGTCTGCTGCGCCAGCAGGGCATCAAGCAGCTGTTCGAGCTGCAGGGATGGAAAGAGGCGCCCCGGGAGCATCTGGCACGCTGGCAGCAGCTGGTCCATCCGCTCTGGTTGGCGGACTTGCAGGCAGGCAAACCGGTCATCGCCGCCCCCAAGGGGGAGTGGAAGGTGTTCGAGGTGGACTGGGGATCCCCCAAGGCCTATCTGCTGAGCCACATTCCGGGAGCCGGCTACATCGACACCAACCGGCTGGAAGGGGAGCCGCTGTGGAACAAGGTCTCTGACGAGGCGCTCAAGGCGCTGCTGCTGGAGAACGGCATCCGTCATGACACCACCGTCATCCTCTATGGCCGCAACACCATGGCGGCGGCCCGTGCGGCCCATCTGATGATGTATGCGGGGGTCGAGGATGTGCGGCTGCTGGATGGCGGGCTGGAGGCCTGGTTTGTGCAGCATCTGCGCACCGAGACCGGCCTGGCCAACAAGTTCACCCCGGCCAAGGAGTTTGGCGTGGTCATCCCGGCCCGTCCCGAGTACTACACCACCCTTGACCAGGCCAAGGCCCTGCTCAAGCAGCCGGACGGCGCCCTGGTCAGCGTGCGCACCTGGGACGAGTTCGTGGGCAATACCTCGGGCTACAGCTACATCAAGCCCAAGGGGGACATTCCCGGGGCCAGATGGGGTCATGGCGGGGTGGATGCCAACAGCATGAGCGACTTCCACAACCCGGACGGCACCATGAAGCCCGCCCGCGAGATCCTCGCCATGTGGGATGAGTGGAATATCGAGCCGACCCAGCAGGCCGCTTTCTACTGCGGCACCGGCTGGCGCGCCTCCGAGGCGTTCTTCTACGCCTGGTTGATGGACTGGAAGCGGATCAGCGTCTACGATGGCGGCTGGTTCGAGTGGAGCATGGATCCGGCCAACCCCACCGTCACCGGCGAGCGCAAGCCGGGCAAGTAACTAATAATCCAGAGCAGGCCGGACAGATGTCCGGTCTTTCTTTTCTTGATAGATCATTTTCAATGGCTATAGCAGGTGGATTCTTTCTGTGAATCCTGTTGCTGCAATCAAGGTAAACGGGCCATCTGGTTGAGCTAGGCTTCACCTATCACCGCCAGGGTGAGCGTGAAGAAGGGGAGAGTGATGAAAGCTGTGATGATGCTGATTTGTCTGTTGGGATTGGCGGGGTGCAGCTCCCAATACATCATGAGCACCAAGGATGGCAAGATGATTGCCACCGACAGCAAACCCAGGTTGGACGAGACCACAGGCATGTATCGCTATTACGATGAAGAGGGGAGGGAAGTGCATATCAACAAGGACGACATCACCCAGATCATGGAGCGTTGAGGCTCTCCTCAAGCAACAAGGGCTGCCCGGGGGCAGCCCTTGTTATTTTTGGTGCTCATGCCGTCTGGGGCACCTGACGGTTGACCTGGCCGGCAAACAGCTGGTGGAAGCGGGAGTGGGAGTTGGCCAGCAGGCTCACCGGCGACCCCTGCTCCACCACGGTGCCGGCCTCCATCACCACCACCTTGTCCACCGACAAGAGCGGTTCCAGGTGGTGGGCGATCACCAGATAGCTGGCCTCCGGCCGGTAGCGGTAGAGCAGCTCCGCCATCTTGCGCATGCCGCCGTGATCGAGGTCCGAGGTGGCTTCGTCCAGCACGATGAGCGGTCGGCGCGACAGCAGGATGCGGGCGATCACCAACAACTGGGTCTCGCCGGCGGAGAGTTGCAGCCTGTCGAGATCCTCATCCAGCCGCCCGGCGCAGCGCTCGGCGAGGCCCACCCGGGCCAGCGCCTGCTCAAGCACGGCGTCGTCATGCTCGGTCAGGGGCGCCAGATTGGCCCGCAAGGAGCCAAAGAAGGTGAGCGGGATCTGGGAGACGGTGTCGTAGAGATCGCGCACCGCCTCCGGTGCAAGTCGTGACAGTGGCTGATTGCCGTAGAAAATCTCTCCCTGGGAGGCGGGATACATGGCCTGCAATACCCCCAGCAGGGAGCTTTTGCCTGCCCCGGTACGCCCGCACACACCCACCTTTTCACCTGGGGCCAGCTCGAAGCTCACCTTGTGCAGCGCCCACTGGCTGGTCTGGGGGTAGCGCAGTCCCAGGTTGTCGAAGCGCACTGCGGGGTGAGGGGTGGTGAGGGCCTCTCCCTCCTGGCGTTCGCTCTCTATTTCGCTGTATTCGCGCACCCGCTCTACCGCGTTCATCACCTGTTCCACTTCGGCAAAGGTGCGGATGAGGGAGTTGAGCATGGCGGAAGCGGTAAAGGCATAGGTGATGGCCACGGCCCCCAGCAGCGGGCTGTTGCCAAAGGCCACCATGAGTGCCACGGCCCCCACCAGGGCGGCGGAGAGCAGGGTCTGGTGCATGCCGAGCCAGCGGTTGATGGAGGTGGTGGTGTACCAGCTGCGCAGGTTGTTGTCATAGTGGTGCAGCACCTGGTCCAGCGCGAAACGCTCGGCCCCGGCCAGGCGCAGGGCGGGGGCGCCGCGGATGGTCTCGCTGATGCTGATGTAGAGCGGGGAGCGCAGCACCGAGGACTGGCGCCGCAGCTTGAGTTGCACCGCCCGGTAGCGGCGCTGCAACACATAGAGCGCCCATCCCACCAGGGGGGCGATGAGCAGCAGCAGGGGAATATTGATGCCGATCACCACCACCTGCAAGGCCACGGACACCAGCATGCCGAACAGTCCCACCAGCATGGAGAGCAGCATCTCTTGCGCCTCCCCCAGATCCCGGTCGAAGCGGTTGAGGATGCGCCCCTGGGGCACCTTGTCGAAGAAGGCCATGGGGGCGCGGCTGATGCGCCCCAGCATGCCGTCAAACAGGGTCCAGGCCAGCTTGAGGCCAAGGGTGTAGTTGATGACCCGTACCGCCATGATGCAGGCGAGGGAGCCCGCCCCCAGCAGCACATAGATGCCGAGCAGGGTCGTGACGTCGCTCACCTCGGCCTTGCCGCCGAGCCAGAGATCCGAGGCGATGCGCAGCCCTTCCTGGCCCAGGGTGAGCAGCAGGACGAGCAGGATGGCACCGGGGGCGGCGAGGCGCTGCCACATGAAGCCAAACAGCCCCCAGTCCACCTTGCCCTCCACCACTTTCTCCTCGCTGAACTGCTCCGCCTCCTGAGGGGGCACCGGCGGGGCGGTCTGGGGATGCTGGACAAGATCCGCCAACTGGTGGGCATCGAGCTCCACCAGGCGCTCCTGCTCGATGCGGATCACCCGATCGCACCTGGCCAGCACATCCGGGTCGTGGCTCACCAGGAGCCGGGTTGGCCCCGGCTTGAAGGCGAGCCCCTGCTCCAGTACCTGGGCCGCGACCATGGGGTCGAGCGCAGACAAGGGGTTGTCCAGCAGCAGGATATCGGCCCGGGCGTAGAGGGCGCGAGCCAGGGCGACCCGCTGCTGCTGGCCGCCGGAGAGGCGGGTGCCGAGCTCCCCCACCAGGGTTTGATCCCCGTGGCTGAGCAGCGCGAGATCGGCCGTGAGGGCGCAGGCGCCGAGCACCCAACGATAGCGCTCGGCGTGCCAGGGCTGGCCGAACAGGATGTTGTTGCGGATGGTGTCGTTCATCAGCCAGGGTTTATGGCCCAGATGGGCAACCCGGCCGTGGCGACGGATGCTGCCGGCAAACTCGCTGTCAAAGCCGGCAACCAGATGCAGCAGGCAGCTCTTGCCCGCCCCGGTGGCCCCGGTGATCCCCACGAGCTCCCCCGGTGCGATGGCGAGGTTGGCTCCCTCGAGCACCGGTTTTTGCTGGTGCAGGGCGGTGACGTTGTCGAGCCGCAGGCTGCCCACCGGCAAGCTGGGATCGGTGAGATCCCGATGCTGCTCCGGGCTGTTCAGGAACTCGCACAGCCGGTTGAAGCCGGTGTTGAAGTTGATCAGGGTGCGGATGAGGTAGGGCAGTCGCATCATGGGAATGCGCAGCACGGTAAACAGGGCGATGGTGGTGAACACCTGGGGCAGGGTGAGGGTGTTGCCCGACGCCAGGTAGGTGGTGAAGGTGGCCAGGGTCACCAGCAGGGGAGTGCTCAGCATCAGCCCTTCGTTGATAGCATCGAGCCTGAGCACCCTGCCCAGCACTCCCAACTCCTGCTGGCGCTTGGTGTTGGCCGCCCGGGTGAAGAAGGGGCCAAGCCCGTTCTGGCGCACCAGCCGCAGCTTCTTGATGTATTCCGCCAGGATGCCGTTGCGCTCGTCCTGTTGACGCTTGAGCTGCTGCTCCTGCTGGTTCATGCCCCGTACCACCCGGGTGGAGATGAGCAGCAGCAGGGCCAGCACCGCGAAGCCCACCAGACCGGCACTGCCCACCTGCCACACCAGCAGGGCGATGGTGCCGATGAGTTGCAGCGCCATGGTGACCGGCATGGCGGGGTCAGCCAGGATCCAAGTGATGTCCCACACGTCCCGGTTGATGAGGTTCTGCACCCGGCCGCCGGCCCTGTCGTCGAAGCTCTTGCCACCCTGCTTCATCACCTTGGCGAGCAGGGATTCGGCCAGCAGACGGCGGATGGGCACGTGCATCTTGAGGGCCAGTTGCAAGGAGTGCTCCGCCAGCATGCCGGCGGCGAGCACGGAGGCGAACAGGGCCAGGGCCAGCAGCAGCTTGTGGCCGGTGGTGGCATCGGTGCCGAGGTGGGTCATGCTGTGATTGAGCAGCCAGGGGCTGGTCAGGGTGGCGAGCATGCCGAGCAGTTGCAGCAGGGTGAGCAGGCCAATCCGTCCCTTGTAATGGCGCCAGATAAAGGCGGTCAGGGGCCAGGGGCGCACCGGCTGGCGGGCGGTGAGCGCGAGGAAGGCGTCGGCGCGGCCGTCGCGCCTGTCTTCCGGCAGCAGGGGATAGAGATCGTCGAGACTGACCTGGGGCTGGGTCAGCCCCTTGCGCAGCAGCGGGCCGGTCCAGCGATAGAAGAGGCGACTCAGCCAGCCGGCCGAGATTTCCGGATGATCCAATGGGTGTCCTTGTTGTTTTGTGTTGCTTCCATGGGCGGGGCGGCTCATGGGCCGCCCTCGAACTTGTTGTCTTGCTGCAGGCGTGCGCCCGGCGGGATCAGCGATCCCGGTTCATGCGGATGAGCCGGTCCAGGATCCGCTCGCCATCGACCCGCAGGCCGTTGTGTTCGTACTCGTTGGTGATCCAGGCGCGGCTGTTGCCAAGCCCCTTCAGGGTGTCGCGGCTGTAGTCAAACTCTACGTACATGTCCTCGGCATAGACGGCGCAGGCCACCGGCACAGTGTTGCGGGCCAGCTGCGCCGGGTCGTAGAGGGGACCCCAGTCCGCTTTCTGGGCCAGCAGGTGGGCGGCCTCCTTCAGGGGAATGAGCTCGCGGAACTGCTCGAACATCCAGGGGAAGATCATCTCGCCGGTGAAGGCGAAATCTTTGCCGGGCGCCCAGGCCAGGGCAGGAAACTCCCTTCTCACCCGCTCGGCCGCCCAGTTGCTAGCACTCCCTTCGCAATAGATGAGCTCGTGCAGGATGGCGAACACCGGGTTGGTGTTGAACGGCTGCATGGCCTGCACCTGATAGAGGAAGGCGGGGTTGAGGCGTTCGCCGATGAAGGCGTCTTCCAGCAGGTAGTAAAGTGCCTCGAAGGCGCCGCTGGCCCCAAGATCCAGCCCCTGCTGCTGCAACTGCTCCACCGTCAGGCGCTGGCCGTTGGGCAGGCGCACGTCGTGGTGGTGCAGGTGGTTGGCCAGCCGGTTGACCAGGGCCTGGGCATGGGGGAAGCGGGTGAAGAAGGCGCGGTTCTTGTCCGCCACCCGCTGGTAGGTGGCGCGGTAGACCTCATCCGCACTGCGCCCGATGGGTGCCACCCCGCCGGTGAGGTAGACCTCGTGCAGACACCGCGGGAACAACGAGAGGTAGGTGAGGCTGCAAAAGCCGCCGAAACTCTGGCCGAGCAGGCTCCAGGGGCGCCCCGGGCTCAGCACCTCGCGAATGCATTCAGCGTCGCGCACTATGTTGTCGGCGCGAAAATGGCCGAGGTAATCCGCCTGCTCATATGGGGTCATCCCCGCCAGGGCGTCAGCACTGATGGGGGTGGAGTGGCCGGTGCCGCGCTGATCGAGCAGCAGCACCCGAAACTCCTGCAGGGCCCGCTTGATCCAGCCGCCATCGGCGGTCGGGCGAGGAGCGCCAAAGCCCGGGCCTCCCTGCAAATAGAGCAGCCAGGGCAGGTCATCATCCAGCTTGTCCTTGCGGCAGAGGGTGCGGCCAAACAGGGTGAGGGTCGCCTCCTCGTCGGGATGCTGGTGGTCGAGGGGCACGGTAAAAAAGTGTGGCTCGCAATGGATGCCATCCAGCACATAGTGCAAGGGGCTGCTCATCTGGGGTCTCCCTGAGGGTAGGAAAATCGTCGGCCTCATCATAGCCCTGGCGCAGGGGCGGGTCACGCCGGTTTTCCAGATTGTTAACAGAGATGGAGTCTGAGGTCGGTGCCCTACAAGGTGTGGTTTCGCCGCAGTTGACGGCGGGCTGCAACTGGACAAAGATGAGCCGCCTGCCGGGACGGGCAGGGATAGGTCAGCACCCCGGGTGCAGGAAACTGGATGGAGTTGGCTCGATGAAGCCGAGATGGATACGTGTTCGCAAGAGACGCACACAGAGGGATCCGGAGGGGGTGCTGCAGGTGGGTTTGCTGGTGTTCAGCGCCACCTGTGGTGCCACTCTGTTGCTGGCGGCCTGCAACGGCGGTTAGCTGAGTGAAACAGACCCGCTTGTCATGAGCGGGTTTTTTCATGCCGGAGCAGAAGGTCGGGACCTGCCTGTAGCCCTTTGCTGACGCGGGTTTGCGGTATGCAGAGTACGGCTGCTATGGTCAATTTACGACCGGATCCACACAGGGAGGCGATCATGAACAGTCGTGAAAAAGTCCTGGCTCATTTGGCCACAGATCACCGGGTTGCAGGATTGACCGCCGGCGAGGCACTGGCTGGCATGAGCCACTCGATGAGTTCGCTCCTGCTGCAACAGGATCAGCACTTCTTCCGCCGCCATGCGGACGACCCTTGCCACGAAGTCGCCCGGGCCTGCTCGGCCGGACACGTATGGCATGGGGACGAAAACCACTACTAGCCCCGGCATGTGAGTAAATGACAGATGCAAAAAGGCCCGCTCATCTGAGCGGGCCTTTCGAATTTGGCTCCTCCTACTGGACTTGAACCAGTGACATACGGATTAACAGTCCGCCGTTCTACCGACTGAACTAAGGAGGAATAGTTGGTGCCCAGAGACGGAATCGAACCGCCGACACGGGGATTTTCAATCCCCTGCTCTACCGACTGAGCTATCTGGGCAACGGCGCGCATTAAACCCTTTCTGGACTGAGGTGTCAACCACAGGCCGCAGATTGATGTACCGTTCGCTCGATATCCGAGCAATCTTCCCGTGATTGGACCGGTTTCCCGGTTTTAACCATGAAAAGAGGGGCGCCTGTGGGGCAGGGCGGGCCGGCGGCCAGCAGAACATCATGAAGGATGGCGGGCTGCCTGACGTGCCGAGGGCTGCCCGTTGGCGCCAAGCCGGGAGAGTCGCCAGTTATCTTGGCCCATCGATTGAGCCTGCCGCGCTCTGCGGGTATGCTTTGCCGCACTCATCCCCTGGCCATGGTCCGGGCCGACGCGGCTGGCAGGGGTGACATCCATCCAACACCGCCTGGGGTTTATATGAATACCAATATGCAAGAGTGGCGCGAAGAGACCGCCGCCATCGTCAACGAGCTGCTGGCCGATGGCAGCAACCCGGATCTGGATTACGAGATTGAGCACCACTTTGCCTGCCAGAAGTTCGATCTGCTGGAGAAGGCGGCGGTCGATCTGTTCAAGGCCGGTTTCGAAGTGACCGACGCCGAGGAGATGGAGCTGGACGACGGCGCCACCATCTTCTGCTTCGACGCCATGGTGGAGTGCAAGCTGGACATCGACACCATCGTCGCCGACATCGAGAAGATGCTGCCCATCCTCGAGAAATACGGGGTGGACTACGACGGCTGGGGCACCTACTTCCAGGAGTAAGTGCGTCAGATCACGTACGCTTTGCAAAAACAACAAGGCCACCCTCGGGTGGCCTTGTTGTTGCTGGCTTACTGCTCCGGCAGCTGGTAGCTGCGGGCAAAGTCGGCCGGTGGGAGGGGGCGGCTGAACAGATAGCCTTGCAGCCGATCGCAACCGACCTGCACCAGCCAGGCCTGCTGCTCCGGCGTCTCCACCCCTTCGGCGGTGATCTTGATGCCAAGCTCATGGCCCAACCCGATGACGGAACGCACGATGGCTGTGGTGGCCTGGTTGGTGGCCAGCCCCTGGGTGAAGCTTTTGTCGAGCTTGAGGGTCGCCACCTGCAGCCTGGGAAGATAGGCGAGGGAGCAGTAGCCGGTGCCGAAGTCGTCGATGGCGAGCTGGAAGCCCGCCTCGATGAGGCTGGCCAGGTTGCTCTCTATCTCGTCGGCATTCTCCATCAGCACCCCTTCGGTGATCTCCAGCTCCAGTTGCCAGGGGGCGAGCCCGTGGCGCGCGATGCAGTCGAAGATCTGCGGGCAGAGCTCGGGATCGCGGAACTGCAGGGGTGAGAGGTTGATGGAGAGCACCAGATCCGGGGCCGCCACCTGCCAGCGGGCAAGCTGGGCACAGCCGAGCTCCAGCATCAGCTGGCCGAGCTGGCCGATGAGCCCCAGCTCCTCCGCCAGCGGGATGAACTCGTCGGGGGAGATCATGCCGAATTCGGGATGGGGCCAGCGGCAGAGCAGCTCAGCCCCGTGCAGCCGGTTGCTGTGGGTACAGATGATGGGCTGGTAGACGGCGGTCAGCTCGGCGGACTTGATGGCGAGTGGCAACTGGGCGGCGATGAGCTGGCGGCGTTTGAGCTTGGCATCGAGTGCGGGGTCGAACAGGGTGCAGTGCTGCTGTTGGCGCTTGCCCTGGGCCAGGGCGGCCTCGGCGTGGCTCAGCAGACGCTCGGCATCCTTGGCCTTGCCATGGGCGATGCCGAGGAACACCGGGATCTGGATCCTGTGTTCTTCCACCTGATAGGGCGTCATCAGCTCCTGCTGCAGGTTGCGGCTCCACGCATCCAGAGAGAGGGGGAGCTCGGGCAGCAGCAGGGCGAAGTCATCCGCCGCGACCCGACAGAGCAGGGACTGGGGCGGCGCCAGTCGTTGCAGGCGACGGGCCACCTGGCTCAACAGGCGGTCGGCGACCCGTATGCCGAAGCGATCGTTGATCTCGCGAAAATGTTGCAGATCCACCAGCAGCAGGCTGGCCTTGCGGGCGCCCAGATGACGGCTGGTCTGGAGGAAGTGGGAGAGCTTGAGCAGGCCGGTCAGGCTATCGTAGTGCTGCTCCTGCTGCAACTGGGCCTGGGTGGTGCGCAGCCCGGTGATGTCGCGGCTCAGGGTAAGGATGCCGAGGGAGTTGCCCTCGTCATCCGGCACCTCGACCCGGGTGACCTCCAGATGGCGGCCTCTGCCCTGGGCATCCACCACGCAATACTCCCCCTGACCCAGGGTTTGTTCGACGGGCAGCCGGGGAGGGACACGCCGACCCAGAGCCTCGCTTGCCACCAGCCCCATGAAGTCGAGAAAGGCCTGGTTGCAGTCGATGAGCACGCCCTGGTGATCCTCGAGACGGATGAGGTCGGGAATGGCATCCAACAGGCGGCGTTGCAGCAACTGCTGCTGGCGGAAGGTTTGCTCCAGCTCCTTGCGCTGATCGATGGCGCTGACCATGGCAAACAGGGCGATGGGATCGCCGTGCTCGTCATACAGGGGAACCTTGTTGATCTCCATCCAGCTGGCGCCTTCGCCGCTGTGGCAATGGAGCTGCTGGTGTAGCAGGGGTTTGCCGTCGGCCAGCAGGCGGTCATCTTCCTCCCGGAATACATCCCCCCAGGGCATCTCGGCATCGCTCTTGCCAATGAGTTCGCTCGGGTCTTGCAGGCCGGCTTCCCTGGCGAATGCCTTGTTGGCAAACAGGTACCGTCCGTGCTTGTCCCGGCAGAAGATATTCATGGGTAACTGGTCGATGATCTGCTGCAGCAGCGCCAGGGAGAGCGAAGAAGTCACGAGAGCACTCACGGGGGAGACTTCGAGCAAATCTATGATAACAGGTGGGTTTTGTAAAGCCTGGGTTAAGAGTACGCCATTTGTGCGGATCCCTGCTGACAGCCTGTGTCGCGATCGCCATAATAGCCGCCGGTTGGCCTATGGCCTTATGGATGAGAGAAGCAGCATGAAGAAGATAATGGGGGGCGCCCTGGCCCTGTTGATGGTGGGTTGTGCGAGCGACAACAACGGCGGCGAGCAGTATCGCTATACCCCGCCGGTTGCCAAGGCAACCAACAACACCCAGGAGATGGCGATCCCGGTGGATCTGGTGTGGGCCCGTGCCGAGAAGTGGTTCGGCGATCACGGCCTGAACATCGAGAACAGCCAGCGTGGTGCCGGTCTGATGACCGCCAACGTGGAAAACTCGGCCGATGGTCTGGAGTGGCTGGATTGCGGCACCATGGGGTCCAAGGTGGCGCTGGGCAACCCCAACCTGCAGATCAACCTGATCATCACCCAGAGCGGCAACAACAGCGTCGCCACCGTGAACGTCAAGGGCAATACCCAGCTCTACTTCGTCGAGTCCTCCGGCGAGCGGGTGCTGGCTCCCTCCATCACCCCGGTGTGCGTCTCCCGCGGCAGCCTGGAACAGAGCCTGTTCTCCACCCTCGGCAACTGATCCTGCCGGGTATCATGAAAAACCCCGTTGCGTGCAACGGGGTTTTTTTAGGTTCATCGCGGCTTTCCGGGGAAGGCCGCCTTGATTTTCAGAAAAAAGTATTCTGAGTCCCTAAATCCATATGCCATGCGCTTTATCACTTTGATCTTGTTGTTCACCCCTTCCAGCACACTCGTGTGCATCGGGTAGTTTGCACTCGCCAGGATCCCCCGCATATATTTCGATAAATTTCGACCAAATCGTTGCAGCGGCGCTAGCCCGCTTTCCTTCACCTGCCGCATCCAGCTCCGCCATCGTCGCCATCCTTCCCACACGCTCGGCGCATACCAGATGCCCTTCAACGCCTCTTTCAGCACGTACACCATCGCCAGCGGTTGATTCGCCGCCAACAGCTCCTGCAACTTCACATCCTGTTTTTCACTCAGCTTCGTCCGATTACGTAGCAGCAACCAACGCGCACTTTTGACCACTTTTCGCGCCGGTTTATCGCTTTTCAGTGCATTCGCCTGCTCCACTCGCACCCGGTCCACCACCTCTCGGCCATAGCGAGCCACCACGTGGAACAGGTCGTAGACCACCTCCGCCTGCGGGCAGTGTTGCTTCACCTCCAGGTCGAACGCCGTGTTCATGTCCATCGCCACCGCCTCAATCTG
>NZ_JBFOCK010000041.1:0-55303 GCF_040907765.1 Aeromonas sp. s9 | reverse complement strand
TAACACGGTAGGGGTACCGTTTTGTTATCCGGTTTGAAGCCGTATGACCACTCCCTTTTGTGGGCAACTGTCAGGTGAATACCATCTCCATACAGTTAGACTAACCCGAGCTATTTAACCACAACACCAATCAAACCAGCGGTGGCGTGCGTGGCGGCACCATCCGCTTGCTGCCGGTGGACTCGAAAGCCGAAGCGACGCGCAGCAGGTTGTTATCGTCATAGGCGCGACCGGCGAAGGTCAGGCCAACCGGCATGCCGATATCGGCCATCACCCCCATGGGGACGGTGACGGTCGGCACGCCGAGGTGGCGAATGGCGAGGTTGCCGTTGGCCACCCAGATGCCGTTGCTCCAGGCGATATCGGCGGAGGCCGGATTCACGTCTGCGTCAGCCGGGGCGACGTCGGCCACGGTCGGGAACAGCACGGCGTCGAGCTTGAGCCCGTCCATCCAGTCCTCCAAGTCCAGCTTGCGGGTCTGCTCCAGACCGCGCAGGCCGTCCGGCACCGAGGCAATCTCGTCGAAACGCTTGATGCCGCGCTTGGCCATCTTGACGTACTCGTCCATGCCCGCCGCCAGATCCCCCTCGCGGTTCGGCAAAGTGCCCGGATCGTGGGGGAAGATCTTCGGCCCATCGACATCGGCCAGCTTGTTCAACTTGGGATCGCCGTTGGCGCGCAGGAAGTCGTCGAACGCCCAGCCGGAGAGCTCCCACAGCTCGTCGTTGAGAAACTCCGGGCTCACGATACCGCGATTGAACACGGTCGGCGCGCCGGGTCTGTCCCCTTCGCAGTTGGAGACCAGCGGGAAGTCCACTTCGATGACTTCGGCGCCAGCGGCTTCCAGCGCCTTGCGCGCCTGTTCCCACAGCGCAATCACGGTCTCGCGGGTATGGATGCGCTGACCGGTCGGGCCGCCGATGCCGGGATTGTCGCTGGTGCCGGCCAGTTCATCCTTGTTGATAAACATGCGCGGCACGCCGAGGCGCTTGCCCTTGAGGGCATCGGCCTTGGCAGCCAGCTCCAGATAGGAAGCCGGACGCACTTCGGAGGCCTTGGGCAGTTGCACCCAGGGCTGCATGCGCCACAGATCGCCACGGGTATCGGCATCGTCGGCGACCACCACATCCAGCACTTCCAGCAGATCGGCCATGGTGCGGGCATAGGGCACGACGACATCCATGGTCGGGGTCAGGGGCCAGTTGCCGCGCACCGAGATGACGCCACGGGACGGGGTATAGGCGCACAGACCGTTGTTGGAGGCCGGGCCCCGGCCGCTCGACCAGGTCTCTTCCGCCAGACCAAAGGCGGAGAAGCTGGCGGCGGTGGCGGTACCGGCCCCGTTGGAGGAGCCGGAGGCAAAGGGCGCGGTCAGGTAGTCGGCGTTGTAGGGGCTCTCGGCGCGGCCATAGACGCCGCGCTGCATGCCGCCATTGGCCATCGGCGGCATATTGGTCTTGCCAAGGCAGATGGCACCGGCGGCGCGCAGGCGCTCAACGGTAAAGGCGTCGCGCTGGGCCACCAGATCCTTGAAGGCCGGGCTACCGGAGGCGGCGGTCAGCCCCTTGACCAGATAGCTGTCTTTGGCGGTGTAGGGGATGCCGTCGAGCGGCCCCAGGGTTTCCCCACGGGCGCGGCGGGCATCAGACGCCTCGGCCTCTTTCAGGGCATCGGGGTTGGGCACCACGACGGCATTGAGGCGGGTTTGTGTCTCGGGGCCGTCATAGGCGGCGATCCGGGCCTGATAGGCCTCGACCAGTTCGACCGCGGTGGTGCGGCCTGATTCGAGCGCAGCACGCAGCTCGGCAATGGAAACCTCGGTCACTTCGATCATCTGGGATCTCCTGTAAAAGGGTGACTGTTTGTCATGATGATCGCCGCATCGGCGCCTGCGACCATCACACCATCAAGAGAGAAAACCCCACGGCGTGGGGTTTTGAATACCAACCTCAGCTGGCTTGGAACAGGTTCTTACTTCCCTGAGGGGATTTGCTGAGTAATGCAGTGGATATTGCCCCCCCCCAGCAGGATCTCCCGGGCCGGTACGCCGACGACCTTATGCTCCGGGAAGATCTCTTCCAGAATCCGCTGGGCTTCGCCATCGGTGGCGGCATCCAGCAGCGGGTAGACGATGCGATCGTTGGTGATAAGGAAGTTCACGTAGGAACCGGCCAGACGGCCTTCTGCCTCGCGCGGCACACCGCTGCCGCTCTCGACGCCGGCTGACTCCTCTTCAGTGCAGAACAGCGGGCCCGGCTGGGGCAGCTTCCACACTTTCAGCTTGCGACCCTTGGCATCGACCGCCGCTTCCAGCACCTTGAGGGCGGCCAGGGAGCGGGCGTACTGGGGATCGGTCTCGTCATCGGTCCAGTGCAGGACCACTTCACCTGGGCGCACGAAGCAGCACATATTGTCGATGTGGCCGTCTGTTTCATCCATGTAGACGCCTTCGTCCAGCCAGATAAAGCTGGTGACGCCCAGATAGTCGCGCAGGTGAGCTTCGATCTGCGCTTTGGTCAGGTGCGGGTTGCGGTTTTCGTTGAGCAGGCACTCGGCGGTGGTCAAGCAGGTGCCTTCGCCATCCACATGGATGGAGCCCCCTTCCAGAATGAGCGGCGCGTCGTAACGATCCATGCCGTGCTGTTCCAGCATCCGGGCTGCGACCTCTTCATCCTGGTTCCACGGGTAGTAGAGACCCCCCTTGTGGCCGCCCCAGGCGTTGAAGCCCCAGTCCACCCCACGGCACTCGCCTGCGGCGTTGGTGACGATGGTGGGGCCAGTGTCGCGGGCCCAGCAGTCATCGCTGGCCATCTCGACCAGGGTAACGTGGGCAGGCATGATGCCACGGGCCTGCTCCATAAACTGGGCCGGCACCCCCATAAAGACCGGCGTCGCGCCACCGATGGCATCCGCCACCTTGGCGAAGGTGGCCTGGGCGAAGCGACCGGCTTCCCGCCAGTTGTCCGGGCGGAACGGCCAGATCATCCAGACGGCCTGCTGGTGAGCCCACTCGGCGGGCATGGTGAAGCCGTCGGCGGCCGGCGTGGAATTCATGGTCTTGATGCTCATCGCAAGGCTCCTTGCATGGATTGAGGCCCCCGATTTGCCTGGGAACCCTGGAAAAATAAGAGTGGGTCGCAGTGTAAGAAGTTGCGCGCCCATCCATCAAATGAATAGGATTAATTGTCCCATAAACACGGCGAATAATCCCCCCCATGAAACTGCACCAGCTCGACCTCAATCTGCTGCTCGCCTTTGACGCCCTGATGACGCAAGGGAGCGTGACCCGCGCCGCCGAATCGCTCTTTATCAGCCAGCCCGCCATGAGCCACTCCCTCGGCCGGTTGCGGGCCTTTCTCGGCGACCCGCTGCTGGTGCGCACGCCCCAGGGGATGCTACCGACTCCCCGGGCCCAGCGGCTGCATCTGGGGGTGCAGCAGGCGCTGCGGCTGCTGGAGCAGCAACTCTGGGAGGAGGACGAGTTCGCGCCGCACCAGTCGAAGCGCCGCTTCGTGCTCTGCACCACGGATTACGTGGAGTGCGTGCTGATCCCGCCCCTTATCCAGCGCCTCAGGAAGCTGGCCCCCGGCGTCACCATCGAAATCCGCATCCTGCGCGATACCCTGCCGGAAGCCGAGCTGGCGAGCGGCGAGATAGATCTCGTGCTGGGGTTTGACGAGTACATGCAGGTGCCGGGGTATCTGGGCAAGGAGACCTGGCTCACCGAACCCCTGGCCGGGCTGGTGCGCGCCACCCTGGAGCTGGAGGAGGAGCGCATCACCCTCGACCAGCTAATCGAGATGCCCCATGTGTTCCACTCGCCGCTCGGCACCTCGGAGGCGAGCCTCGACCGCTATTTGCAGAGCCTGGGCCATAGCCGCACCATCTCGGTCAACAGCCAGAGCTATATGTCCGCCGCCGCCATCGTGAGCCAGAGCGATCACCTGCTGGTGCTGCCCAGCATGGTGGCGGAGCTGCTCGCCAGCCACTGGCCGCTGAAAAGCCTGCCCCTGCCCGACGACGTGCCGGACTATCACCTCAACTGCGTCTGGCACCCGGTCCACGCCCAGCAACCGGCGTTGATCTGGTTGAAGGCGTTGATGAAGGATCTGGTGAATCCGGGCTAAGCGGCTGCGGCTGGCAGTTCCTCCCCCTTATCCCCAACTCTTCTCCCATTCTTTTGTAAATGAACGGGAGAAGGGGGCAAAAACCCTGCTGCGAGGGGCATTCCCAGCAACAACAAAGGCTCCCGCGGGAGCCTTTGTTGTTTCCATCCTCGCCATCACGCCCGCAGGGCGCTCATCATCCGGGCGACGACACCGGCCAGCAGAGGGCGGTCGGGGTGGCACTGGGCGAAGGTGACCAGTCCCTGGATATGGACCTGCAAGAAGGCGGTCAGGGTGGGGATGTCCCCCTCTTTTGCCAGCTCTCCCTGTGCCTTTGCCAGGGCCAGCTGCCCGGCCAGATCCTGTTCCAGCTCGCCGTAGATGGCCTTGAAGCGAAGGTGCAGCTCCTCGTCCTGCTCCGCCAGCTCCATCAGGGTGCGGGTCAGCAGGCAGGAGCCCTGCAGGGCATCGTCCACCACCTGCTCGAGGAAGGCGTGCAGCCCAGCCAGCGGGCTGGGCTGTGCCAGGCAGCGGCGGCGCAGGGCCCCCTTCTCTGCCACATAGTGATCGACCGCCGCCAGCAGCAGGCCGCGCTTGTTGCCAAAAGCGGCATAGAGGCTGCCCGGGTGCAGGCCGGTTGCGGCCACCAGCTCCTGCATGGTGGTCTTGGCATAGCCTTTGGCGCGAAAGGCTTCCATGGCGTTTCGCAAGACGGCATCCCGATCGTATTCGGCGCTGCGCATGGGGTCTCCGGTGGCAAGGTCCCGCGGGACGGAAAAAACAGGGCGGCAAGTTTACCCCAGCCTCCCCCGTCAATCCATGTTGAATGCTTGCTCAAAAAATACTTGCACACAAACCAAAAAACGTCTTGAATGCCCGTTCAAGAATCACTCCCTCAGGACAGACGATCATGAATACCCTGTTTCAGCCCTATCGCCTCAACGACACCCTCACCCTCGCGAACCGTTTCATGATGGCCCCCCTCACCCGCTGCATGGCTGGCCCGGGTCTGGTGCCCACCGAACAGATGGCCGCCTACTACGGCCGCCGCGCCGACATCGGCCTCATCATCTCCGAAGCCACCATCATCCGTCCGGACGGGCAGGGCTACCCCAATACCCCGGGGCTCTACAGCGCCGAACAGATCGCCGGCTGGAAGAAAGTGACCAGCGCCGTGCATGCCAACGGCGGCAAGATCTTCGCCCAGCTGTGGCACGTGGGCCGTCTCTCCCACCCCTTCTTCCACCACGCCGAAGTGCTGGCCCCCTCCGCCGTCGCCCATGAGGGCACGGTGCCGCGCATGCGCGAGCTGGTCTATCAGGTACCCCGCGCCCTGATCGGGAGCGAAATCGCCCAGCTGGTCGAGGATTACGCCCAGGCCGCCGCCAACGCCATCGAAGCGGGCTTTGACGGGGTGGAGATCCACGGTGCCAACGGCTACCTCATCGATCAGTTCCTGCACCACGCCAGCAACCTGCGCACCGACAACTACGGCGGCAGCCCCGAGAACATGAGCCGCTTCGCCCTCGAGGTGGTGGATGCCATCGCCGCCCGCATTGGCGGGGATCGCACCGGCCTTCGTCTCTCCCCCGGCGCCTATGTGCACCTGGAAGGGGATGCCCGGGATCGCGCCGTGTTCGACCACCTGCTGGCCGAGCTGAACCAGCGCAATCTGGCCTATCTGCACCTGGGCATCTTCGATGACAGCCTCACCTTCGACTACCTGGACGGCCGTGCCTCCGACTACCTGCGTGCCCGCTACGACGGCCACCTGGTGGGGGTGGGCAACTACAGCGCAGAGACCGCGCTCGAGGCCATCGAGGCGGACCGCTTCGACCTCGTCGCCATCGGTCGCCCCCTCATCGCCAACCCGGACTACCTCGCCAAGGTGAAGCAGGGCGACGCCCTGGTGCCCTATGCCGACACCATGCTGGCGGAGCTGGTCTAACCCTCGCCGGCGCCTTGCCTGACCAAGGATGGGATCCGCGCCCCTGCGCGGGTTTCCAATGTTTGGGCCCTCTCCCGGGCCCTTTTTTCTGCCTGCCTTTCGCCCTTTTTCACGCAAATAGTTGTCATCAACAACCAAATGATGGTATTGGTTGCGTATAACAACCAAATACCATCACAAGGAGACAACCCCATGGATCCCCGCCCCCTGCGCGCCCTGTCGAGGGAACTGGTACGCGAACTCGGCATGCTCTCCCAGCAGTGCGGCTCGCTGGCCCTGAGCCCACTGGAGGCCCACCTGCTCATCGAGCTGGAGAACGGTCCCGCCACCAACCAGCAGCTTGCCGAGCGCCTTCGCATCGACAAGTCCAACGCCAGCCGCCCCCTGGCCCGCCTCGCCGAGCGGGAGCTGATCGCCTGGCAACCCCACCCCTCTGACGGGCGCAGCAAGGAGGCGAGCCTCACCGAGCCGGGCAAGGCACAGCTTGAGGAGCTGCACCGGCAGATGGACGAGACCATGGCGGGGGCCCTGGCCCAGCTCTCCCCCGCCGAGTGCGAGCAGATCTGGGAGGGGATGCGGCTCTATCGCAGCGCCCTCTCCCGCGCCCGCCGCCAACAGGGGTTCGTCATCCGCCCCATCACCCCGGCCGACAATCCCCGGATCGCCGCCGTGGTGCGCACCGTCTCCGCCGAATACGGCCTCACCGCCGACAAGGGGTACGGGGTGGCGGATCCCAACCTCGATTTTCTCCACGAGACCTATCAGGGGGAGCGCAGCCGCTACTGGGTGATTGAGGGACCGGACGGCGCCATTCTCGGCGGGGGCGGCATAGCGCCGCTGGCGGGGGCACCGGATGTGTGCGAGCTGCAGAAGATGTACTTCCTGCCCCCCCTGCGGGGGCTGGGCCTGGGACGGCGGCTGGTGTTGCAGGCGCTGGCCGAGGCTCGCGCCCTGGGTTACCAGCGCTGCTATCTGGAGACCACCGCCGTGCTGCGGGAAGCCACCGCCCTCTATGAATCCCTGGGCTTCGAACACCTGCCGGGGCCCCTTGGCTGCACGGGCCACGATGCCTGCGAGATCTGCATGGTACTGGCGCTCGACGGGAAGGAGGGGAGATGAGTGAACCAACCCGACTCTCTGTCGGCATACGAGATGTCAGCTTCGGTGAAAGGGTGAAGCTGGTTGAGCCTGTCAATCTCTACGGCTGTACCCTGGCTGACGATGTCTTTGTCGGCCCCTTCGTGGAGATACAGTCGAACGTCTCCATAGGGCGCGCAACCCGCATCCAGTCCCACAGCTTTATCTGTGAGCATGTGACCATAGGTGAGCGCTGTTTTATCGGTCACGGCGTCATGTTTGCCAATGACCTCTTTCAAAGCGGCGCCCCCGACCCGGATCCCGCCAGTTGGGGCCGAACCCACATCGGGGATGGGGTATCCATCGGTTCAAACGCCACCATTTTGCCGGTACGGATATGCCAGGGAGCCGTCATCGGTGCCGGCGCAGTGGTGACCCGGGACATCACTGTACCTGGCACCTATGCCGGCAACCCTGCCAGATTGCTGCGTACTTTCTAGCCAGAAGCGCCAATTCCCCCCTCACCCCCCTTCTCCCGCAAGGGTAGAAGGGGGCCGGACAGGCAATCTGTCGATACCCCGCGAGCCCGATCACCCCGTATCACGACCCCAGGCTGACACCGCGCCTCCCCAGAAGAGCGATTGCCATCCATCTCATGGACAGTGACACATAACGCCTGTCAGGCTCCAACCCGCTGGGTATAGTGATCAAAGGCGATTACCTTTTGATACCCTTCTGATTCATAAAGTAATTTTGCAGGTTGATTGGAGACAGCCGTCGCCAGTTTGACGGTCAGGGCATCTGTCTCCCTGGCAAAGCTGGCCACCCGTTTCAGCAGCGCTCTTGCCACCCCCTGCTGGCGAGCTGACTCGACGACATAAAGATCATTGAGGTACCACATCCTCTTCATCGCGACGGAAGAGAATGCCGGATACAACTGGACAAAGCCTGCACACTCTCCCGCCTCGTTGTGTGCCAGAAAGATAACTGAATCCGCCCCCTGAAGGCGTTCCCCAATGAATCGGGTTGCCTCATCACTGTCCGGCGCTTGCCCATAAAACTGCCGATAGGCATCAAACAGACGGCTGGTTTCTTCAATGTGGGCCAACGTGGCCTGGAATATCTGCATGGCATCTCCTTGTCACCCTTCCCTGCACAGCGGTGCAATAGGATGGGGCCGTATGGCAAATACAGTGTCGGGTTTAAGAGGGGAAATAGAACCAGGCGGTCTGGATAAGACCCTCCTTCACCTCGAACACCGCCACGCTCTCGATGGGCTCGGGGGAGAGGCCGTGGATCAGCTCGTGATCGAACACCTTGTTGCCCAAGACGGTGCGTGACAGCAGCTCGGCCTTGAGCAGCGGGTTGTTGAATCTGTGCTGTGCATAGAAGGCCCGCAGCGCCCCCTTGCCGACTGTGCTCGGCGTCTCAGTCGGCATGCGATAGCCTTTGAAATCCGGGGCAAAGCAGGCCACGAAGGCGTCGAGATCGTGGGCATTGTAGGCGGCAAACTGCGCCTCTACGGGTTGGGTGACGGACATGTCTCTCTCCATGAGCGAAATTAAAATCACTTATCCTGGATTTTTATTCAGACATCAAGCCCCGAATGGGGATCTACGCCCCTTCCAATGAAACGCCCCATAACAAAAAACCCCGCCGAAGCGGGGTCTCTCTGGTCATCAGCCACCCGCTGTGCGCGGGCGGGGTGATCAGTGTTCGCGGGTCTGGCGGAAGTGAACGTCCGGGTGACGCTCCTGGGCCAGGCGCAGGTTGACCATGGTCGGCGCAATGTAGGTGAGGTTGTCACCCCCATCGAGGGCCAGGTTGACCTCGTTCTTGCGCTTGAACTCCTCGAACTTCTTGACGTCGGTCCCTTCCACCCAGCGGGCGGTGGCGACGTTGACCGCCTCGTAGATGGCCTCGACGTTGTACTCGCTCTTGAGGCGCGAGACCACCACGTCGAACTGCAGCACACCGACCGCACCGACGATGAGATCGTTGCTGATGAGCGGACGGAACACCTGCACCGCCCCCTCTTCGGAGAGCTGCACCAGCCCCTTGAGCAGTTGCTTCTGCTTGAGGGGGTCACGCAGGCGGATGCGGCGGAACAGTTCAGGTGCGAAGTTCGGGATGCCGGTGAACTTGAGATCTTCACCCTGGGTGAAGGTGTCGCCGATCTGGATGGTGCCGTGGTTGTGCAGACCGATGATGTCGCCGGCACAGGCCTCGACCGCCTGTTCACGGTCACCGGCCATGAAGGTGACGGCGTCGGAGATGTTCACGTCCTTGCCGATGCGCACGTGACGCATCTTCATGCCCTTGGAGTAAGTGCCTGACACGATACGCATAAAGGCGATACGGTCGCGGTGTTTCGGGTCCATGTTCGCCTGGATCTTGAACACGAAACCGGAGAACTTCTCCTCGGTCGCCACCACTTCGCGGCTCTCGGCCTTGCGCGGCATGGGGGCTGGCGCCCAGTCGGTCAGGCCGTCCAGCATGTGGTCGACACCGAAGTTGCCGAGGGCGGTCCCGAAGAAGACCGGGGTCATCTCGCCGGCGATGAAGGCGTCGTGATCGAACTCGGGAGAGGCGCCCTGCACCAGCTCCAGCTCGCCACGCAGCTGGGCAGCCAGATCTTCGCCGATGGCGGCATCCAGCTCGGGGTTGTTCAACCCCTTGACCACCCGCTTCTCCTGGATGGTGTGGCCCTGACCGCTCTGATAGAGATAGGTCTCGTCCTTGTAGAGGTGATAGACACCCTTGAAGGATTTGCCGCAGCCGATGGGCCAGGTGATGGGGGCGCACATGATGTTGAGCTCGCGCTCCACCTCGTCCATGACCTCCATCGGGTCGCGCACTTCGCGGTCCAGCTTGTTCATGAAGGTGAGGATGGGGGTGTCGCGCAGCCGGGTCACTTCCATCAGCTTGCGGGTCCGGTCTTCCACACCCTTGGCGGCGTCGATGACCATCAGGCAGCAGTCGACCGCCGTGAGGGTACGGTAGGTATCTTCGGAGAAGTCCTCGTGACCCGGGGTGTCGAGTAGGTTGACCAGGCAGTCGGCGTAGGGGAACTGCATCACGGAAGTGGTGATGGAGATACCGCGCTGCTTCTCCATCTCCATCCAGTCGGATTTGGCGTGCTGGCCCGAGCCACGGCCCTTGACGGTACCGGCGCGCTGAATGGCCTGTCCGAACAGCAGGACCTTTTCGGTGATGGTGGTTTTACCCGCATCCGGGTGCGAGATGATCGCAAAAGTGCGTCTCTTGGAGACTTCACTCAGAAATTCAGCTGACATAATTCGACGTTCTTCTATTGAGCGGCGGCCTGGAGCCACCGTGGGAAAAATGCGGGACAGCACCTTGGAATCAGGGCGCCCATGCAGACAACGACACCACGCGGGCGGGTCAGTGACCGCCGGTGGAGACAGGAGAAGCGCGTTGCATTACATGGGTCTGGCCCCGGATCAAAGCAAAATTGCGCGGCATTATACCCGCGCGAGTGAAAAATACCCAGCCCGCTATCACGGGGGCCCGGGGTCGGCCTCACCGGGCCGTCATCACCCGGTTGCGCCCCGCCAGCTTGGCCTCGTACATGGCCTCGTCGGCCCGGCGCACCAGCTCGCCCAGGTTGTCATCCTCGGGTTTGTACTGGGCGCAGCCGATACTAATGCGGATGGGGTGATCCGCAGGCACCCCCTCAATCTCGAGACGGGCGACGGCCTGGCGGATCCGCTCCGCCACCTCGACGGCCTCGTTCAGGAGGGTATCCGGCAGCAGCACCAGAAACTCCTCGCCGCCGTTGCGCCCCACCCTGTCGAGGCTGCGCAACTGCTCCTCGATGCACTGGGCCACGGCGGTGAGCACCCTGTCACCCACGTGGTGGCCCAGCTGGTCGTTCACCTTCTTGAAGTGATCCACATCCAGCAGCAGCACGCACAGGAGGTTGCCCTCCTCCCGGGCCTGGGTGAACCATTTGCACCCCTTGGCCTGGATCTGGCGCCGGTTGTGGATGCCGGTCAGTTCGTCCGTCATGGCGAGGCGCTGCATCTTGCGGGTGCGCCCGCGCTGATGCACCACCAGGGTACCCATCACCACCAGCAGCAGGGCCACCACCAGGTATTGCCAGTAGCGCCGCTCCTGCAACTGCTTGAGTTTCTCCGCCTGCAACTGCTGCTGGGACCTGAGGGTCTGGTTTTCCAGCTCCTTGCGGGCGAGATCGAACTCGAAACGCATCTGCAAGGAGCGCTGTTCCCGCAATCTGAGCTCGAGGGCCTGGCGGGTCTCGACATAGGTCTTGAGGCTGGTGAGGGCCGACTGGATATGCCCCTGACGCTCCAGCACCCGGGCCCGTGTCTCATGCACCCGGGCGAGGAAGCGCAGGTTCTGCTCCCGGGTAAAGATGGGCTCGGCCTCGTCCAGGTGCCGCAGCGCCTCGCCGGGTTGGTTCAGGGCCTCGAGGACGTCGGCCATGACGAGGTGCCAGTGGCCCAGGGTGACGCTGTCCGCCCCCTCCGCCTGATGAAGGGAGGCTGCCGCCTGATCGAGCTTGATCATGGCCTGGTCCGGCTTGCCCTGTTTCTGCAGGATGGTGGCCAGCTCGATCCGGCTCCAGGCCAGGACTCCTTCCTGCTTTGACCCCAGATAGTAACGCTCCGCTTCGGCCATCAGGGGCAGCGCCTTGTCGTACTCTTCGGTGTCGATGTAGAGGAGCCCCTGCTGGCTGTGAATGTCCACCAGGTACTCCTCGACCCCGAGCTGCCGGTAGTCGTGCTCCAGCTCCTTGAAATAGCTCTCGGCCCGCTCATAGAGCCCCATCCTGCGATAGGCATTGGCAATATTGGCGAGCACCTCGCGCCCCTTGGCCTCCAGCCCGAGCGCCTCGTAGCGCTGGTGGGCATCGATGAGATCCATCAGCCCCTCCGCCAGCTCCCCCTGGTAGGAGTACATCTCCCCCCGCAGGCTCAGGATGTCGGCACGCTGGCGCTCATCCCCGAGTCGGCGAGCCAGGGTCAGGGCGGCGTCGTAATCCTCCCCGGCCCCGGCCATGTTGCCGAGCAGTTGTCGGTGATAGCCGCGACAGGCGAGCAACCCCACCTCGGTGACCCTGTCCTTGCGGGCACGGGCCTGCGCCAGCCCCTGCTCGGCAAACGCCACCGCGCGGCGAAACTCCTCGTCCCGTTCACTCGGCTGGGCCCAGCACTGCAGCCGGGCAAGGCGGCCCTGCACCTCGAGCGGATAGTGTGCCTGTTCGGCAGTCAGGGCGGCGACGCGCTCGCGAAACACCTGCACCGGCATCGTCGACTCTTCCAGTCGCTGCAACGCCAGTTGCAACTCGTCCCCAGCCAGTGGCGTCGCCTGGGCCAGGGCAACCCCCAGCAACAGACCACCTCCCATCAGGATCTTCATGCGGACATTTTCTCCTCTTCACTGGCCGGACGCCGCGCTCACCGCTGTCATCATATCCCCACAGACTCTGGGCGCACAGCCGCCAGAGGGTGAGAAAACTCCTCATGTTGGACGAGAGCCTCCCCTATCCCCTTCTTTACAGAAGGAGAGAGTGCATCGACTATATATGCTTTCGAACAGGGGAAGGGATGAGGAATGACCTACGAGGAGCTGAGGGAGGCTTACGACAGGTTGTTGCTGGAGAACGAGCGTCTCAAACGCATCGCGGATGACGCGCGGGAGAAGCTGGACGCAGCCATGGACGGCACCGGCCTGTGCATCTGGCAGAACCATGTGCCCACCGGCAAACTCATCATCTTCAACCGGCGCTGGGGCTCCATGCTCGGTTACCAGCCCAAGGAGCTGTCGGCCCACTTCGACGTCTGGCGCGCCCACCTGCACCCGGAGGACAGGGAGCAGGTGCTGCAGGCCTTCTTCGATCATCTGGAGGGCAAGAGCCCGTTTTATCAGGCGATGCACCGCATGATCGCCAAGGATGGCAAGACCACCTGGGTGCTGGACCGGGGCCGGGTGGTGGAGCGGGATGATCAGGGCAACCCCGTCCGGGTGATGGGCACCCACATCGACATCACCCACGAGAAGGAGTACGAGCAGCAGCTCGCCCAGCTTGCCCACCGGGATCCCCTCACCGGCCTGTTCAACCGCACCGCGCTGCACCGCCACTTTCCCGGGGAGTACCAGGCCATCTGTTTCATCGATCTCGATGACTTCAAGCTGGTGAACGACAACCTGGGCCACCGGGCAGGTGACGAACTGCTGGTTTCCCTTGCCCAGCGCCTTCGCCACTGCTGCGGCGAGGAGGTACGGCTGGGGCGCATCGGCGGGGACGAGTTCGTGCTGCTGCTGCCCTGGGCGTGCGACGATCCCCGCACCAGCAACCTCGCCCGCCAGTGCATCGATGCCATCGCCACCCCCTTCGAGCTGCCCAACGGGGACGCCTCGGTGGGACTGAGCATGGGAATTGCGGCCATCCGGCCCCAGGACGATTTCGGCGCGGCGCTGGCCCGGGCGGATCAGGCCATGTACAGGGTCAAGCGCAGCGGCAAGCGGGGTTTTTACATTGCCCAGCCAAGCGGTCAGCCGCTGCTGGATCAGGAGCAGGTCAACGAACGGGGCCTCTACCACAGGCCCACGCTCTGAGCCTGAGCGCCCTCAATGGCGCTGCCAGCGCCGCAGCAGGCGTCCACGCAGGCCGCAATCGAGCAGCCAGCTGTTGTCGAACACCCGCAAAATGGCCGCCTTGGCGTGACGGGACATGGCGACCGCATGGAAGCGTGTCTGCTGCGCCCGTCGCCGGTTCATCCGCTCGAGCAGGGCGTGGGGCAGGTTCTGGGCGATGAAGTCGGAGATCACCAGCACGTCGGCCTTGGCAAAGGCGGGTTGTTCGAGCTGGGTCAGGGCCTGCTCCAGGCAGGGCACCAGATCGGTCCCCCCGTGAAAACTCATGGAGAGAAAGCGCTCCGCCTTCTCAAGCCCGGTGTCGGCGGTGATCTCCAGGGTCACCACCTCGGTGGAGAAGAGCATCAGATAGCAGCCCCGCTTCTCCTCCATCGCCCCCTTGAGCAGGGCGAGAAACAGCGCCTTGGCGCACTCCTCCGGATAGCCCCCCATGGAACCTGACGTATCGACGCAGACGATGAAGGGGCCCCGCGGCTGCACCTCCTGCCCTCCCTGCTCGGGGGAGCGCAGCATCAGACGCTGGCGCGGCAGGGTGCCCCGCGACTGGTAGCTCAGCAGGCGCCGCTCCAGATAACGGCGATAGAACTCCAGCTCCAGCTCCGGCAGCGCCAGCATCACCGCCTCGCTCGGCAGGAGGCGCATCAGATCGCTGGCCGGGTGCACCCCCACCAGATCGTCGGGCACATCGTCACTTTGCACCTCCTCCAGCTCGTGCACAGGCACCGGCGGCAGCGTCCTGTCCTCGCTGCGCCGCTCCCGCTCGCTGCGCCCAAGCAGGGCGGCAATCTCCGCGAGCAGAGGCTCCTGCTGCAACATGCGGGCGTACTGCTTCACCAGCGCCAGGCTGCGCTTGTGCCAGCTCCCCTGGGCCAGATCCCAGAGCCCCCCGGCGGAGATCTGGTGCGGATCCAGGGCATCGGCCAGGGTCCGGTTGGCCAGCAGTTGATCCTCTATCTCCTGGCGCTGCTTCTCCCGCTCCGCCTCCGCTATCTGCTGCTGCAACTGCAACAGGCTGCCCACCAGGCTGGCGCGCCACTTCTCGATGAAGAGCTGGCGCAGCCCCTCGGTGGGCTGGGCCACTATCTGGCGCACCAGGCTGCGGGCATCCCCCGCAAAAGGGCTGTGCTGCTCAAGGGCTTCCAGCAGGGCGGGCAGGCGCCCCACCAGCTCCGGCAGGGGCAGTTGCCGGTGGGCCTGATAGAGCAGGTATTCCCGCTCGAGGGCCACCGGCACCGGCTTGTGGCGCATCTCCTCCCCAAGCTGTTCGCTCCAGGTCTGGATTCGCTTTCTGAGCAGCTTCCCCTGCAGGGGCGAGCGCTTCAGGAACTCGGAGATCTTGGGGGTGGAGGCAAGCAGCAGCGCCATCTCCCCCGCCAGCTCCCCCTCCCCCATGAGCAGCCCCAGGTCCATCATGCCGATCTCTAGCATGGGCCACCCCGGGCGTTGAGATGTGATGGAATATCATGCTGACTAAACATGTTTTTCATCCTGTTTATTTCACCAGCCCCACGTCAGACGCGACGTCACCCCTGTGCATCGAGAAGAGGCAGACGATCCCGCCACTGCTGCAGCTCGGCCCCCAGCCGCTCCAGGTCCCGGCTCAGCACGAAGAAGCTGTCCTCCACCTGACGCAGCCAGTGGTCCCCCACGAACAGATGGGGCTGGTGACGGTCGAACAGGTTGCGCTGGCCCTTGAGGTTTTGCAGCACCCGGTTCACCTGGCCCGTCAGGTCGTCCAGGGCCGACAGCCAGGGGGCCATCACTACCTCGGGGATGGGGGTGCGCTCCACCAGCATCAGGGGCACGGGCTGGCGCTGGATATCCAGCACGTGCAGCCGCAACTGCTCGTCCAGCACCAGCTCGTAGTGCCCCTCCTTGGGGTTGCCGAGGGGCCAGCCCACCAGCGCCTCCCCGGTGGGGTGCCAGTGAGAGAGCAGGGTGCGATCGAAGGTGAGGGTGCCGGTGAGGCGCTCGGGATCGCTGCCATCCAGGGGCGCCGGGGTGAGCAGCTGGAAGTGCACCAGCTTGCCGAACGGCCTGGCGTTGGCCAGCGGCAGTTCGGTGCCGCGGGCGCGGCGGCCGAACCACTGCTTGCGCTTGACCGCCTTGCAGCCGATGCGCAGGGCGACCGCCCCCTGCAACTGCTTGAACTGCTCGCGCAGGGAGAGCAGCTCCCGGGTCAGCGCCAGTTGCTGGTAGCCGTAGAGGCGGGAAAACTCGCCGATCATCTCCAGCAGCGCGGTGCGGGAAGCCTCGTCGTGCCAGAGGCAATCCTTGAACAGCAGCAGATCCAGGGGAGCCACCTCGTCGCGGCCATTGAAGAAGGCGCTCGCCTTGATGAGCCGCACCGCCTTCTTCCAGCGCCGATCCGAGACATAGCAGCCGTGCCCGAGCTGACTGTCGAGCTGCTGGCGCAGCTGGTAGATGAGTTCGAAACAGGCGTCCGGCAGGCGCACCTGCTCGATGGCATCCTGCCAGGCGTCGTACTCTTCCCCCCGAATCTGCACCGAGGGGGTCAGGTTCTGATGGGACTGGCCATCGCTCGCCAGCATGGCCTGGAAGTTGGATTTCTCCTGCACCCTGTCCATCCAGACCCGCACCAGCATGCGGTCGTAGAGCGCCTCCAGCCCGCTGTCCGGGGCCGGCAGCTCGTTCGAGGCGGTGACCAGCAGCCGCATGGGAATGGGATGCTGGCTGTCGCCGTTGCGAAACTGGCGCTCGTTGATGGCGGTGAGCAAGGTGTTGAGGATGGCGGGGCCCGCCTTCCAGATCTCGTCGAGGAAGACCACCTCGGCCTCCGGCAGGTAGCCGCTGGTCAACCGCAGGTACTTGCCATCCTCCTTGAGCGCCTGGATGGAGAGGGGGCCGAACACCTCCTCCGGCGTACTGAAACGGGTCATCAGGTATTCGAAATGGCGGGCATCCTGAAACGCCAGCTTGAGGCGCCGCGCGATCAGGCTCTTGGCGATGCCCGGGGGGCCCAGCAGAAAGACGCTCTCGCCACTCAGGGCCGCCAGCAGGCCGAGCCGCAGGGCATCCTGGCGCTCATACAGTCCCTCACCAAGGGCGGAAAGGAGCCGTGGCAGGCGCTCATGAATGGGGGTGGCACGAACAGTATTCTGGGCTAAAGGCGGCATAGGCACAGTTCCGAAGCTGATAGGTCATCCGTGGTGACGGGGTCCGGCCTCTGGCCCCGCCCCACTCTCATTGTCTGTCATCTCTGCCCCCGGGGAGGCGCTCGTTTGCCATCGCCACAGGGCGAAAAGCGCACGTCCGGGGTGCAGCAAATCCCGCGAGAGTGTACTCTGCGCATCATTATTTACCCCAACGCAGATCAAGAGTGAGCCTTCGCCATGCAAGATCCCCTGCTGGACCCGCTGCGCCAGCGCATCCTGGCCCGCATGGGCATCCCCCTCTGGCAACAGAGAGGCCGACTCCTGGCGGGAGGCACCAGCCCCGACGGCGCCGCGCAGCCGGCAAACACGCCCGCCGACGAGGCGCTGGCCCCGCAGGAGACAGCCCCTCTGCCGACCGGCAAGCTCTGGCTGCTGGCAGAGACGCTGCCCGCGCCCTCCCTGCTCGGGGACATCTGCCGCTGGCTCGGCCTTGGCACGGACGAGGTCTCCCTGCTGTCCGAGATGCCTTCCCTGCCAGCAGGGGGCGCTTTGCCCCTGCTCTGGCTGACGGCGCCGGACCCTCGCTGGCCCGATGCCCTGGTCTGCCCGCTCAAGCCCGATGGGGCGCACAAGCGCGCCCTCTGGCAGCAGTGCCGGCAGCGCCACACCCCTTGATGCTCACGACCATGGCACGGCCATGGTGTCCATCGCAAGCCTGAATCCCGTCCGGAGTGACCATGTCTGACCTCTTGCCCCACTTTCGCCCCCTGCTCGAATCCGACTTCGAAGCCATCTACCCCATCGAGCAGGCCGCCCACCAGGAGCCCTGGAGCCAGGCCAACCTGCTCTCCTGCTTCGGGCCACGCTATCTCAACGGCCTGATGCTGGTGGACGGACGACCGGCCGGTTTCTACATCTCGGATCTGGTGGCGGGAGACAGCTCCCTGATGAACATCTGCGTACACCCCGACTTTCAGGGCAAGGGGCTGGGGCGGGCGCTGCTCAGGGAGTACCTGGCCCGCAGCAAGGCCAGCAAGGCCGAGGCCTGGTTCCTGGAGGTCAGGGCCGGCAACCGCACCGCCATCAACCTCTACCAGAGCGAGGGGTTTGCCGAGTATTGCCGCCGTGCCGACTACTATGGCACCGGGCAGGAGAGGGAGGATGCCGTGCTGATGTCCCGTCTGTTCGACTTCGGCTGACAACCCGCTGCAGACCGCTGTCAGCGGGCAACACCCTCTCTGACCTCCCTGACTCCCCCGCTTCGCTTCCCCCTCAGGGCAGGGGCGCGTTGTCGATGGAGGGGTCTTCCAGGCTCAGGGTCACCCTCAGCACGGCCTCGAAGGCGGCTCCCGAGAGAGGCATGAAGAAGCCTCGACCATAGGTGACGCCGGGCATCCAGATCTGTTCGATATCCACCGCGATCTTGATGGGGCGAAGCGGCTCACCCGGTCGCTGGACATAGATGCCAGGGGCCGTCGCAACCTGGGGGAAGCGGCGCAGAATGTGCTCGCTGCCATCCCCCGCATCCGGGTTGAGTCGCACCTTCACCAGCCCCGCCAGGGCGGATTGCATCTCGGGGGCACGCCACAGCCTGGTATTCAGCGCCTTGCAGCGTCGGCACTTGGCGCGCTCGATCACGTAGAGCAAGGGGTATCCTTCCCTCAGCGCCAGCCGCTGCGCCTGCTCATAGCCCTCGGCGCCGCTCAGCCAGGGATTCTCCTGCTCCCCCGCGCCCCCCAGCAGATACCAGAGGGCGCCTGCCCCCGCCAACAGCAGCAACACGCCGGTGAACAGGCTCTTGATCCCGATATTCATGGTGCAACTCCCTGAATGAATCCGATCCCTGCCCCCTATCATGCCTCACTCTCATCTGGTTGACGACTTTGTGATCCAGGACAAATGGCGCACACTTGTAAGCTGTAATGTTAGAGTTTAAACTCCAGCCCCGATTTTGGTGCCCCTGCGGGCGCACAACTGTTACTTGAGGATGCGTGAGATGTCGCAGTTTCATCTGGTTAGAGTGATGCGTGAGCGTATTGCCCGCCTTGGCAACAAGGCCGCCCTGCGCGTCCAGCAGGATGGCCAGTGGCGCGCCATCGGCTGGCGAACCCTGGGTCAGGCCATGGATTATTGCGCCCAGGGCCTGATCCGGGCGGGCCACCAGTCCGGCGAGATGGTCGGCATCTATGCCCGCAACATGCCCGAGTGGACCCAGGCCGACCTCGGCATCCTGGCCGCCCGCGGCGTCAGCGTGCCCATCTACCCCACCAGCACCCTCGATCAGCTGCGCTACATCGTCAAGGATGCCGGCATCAGGATGCTGTTCGTGGGGGAGCAGCCCCAGTTCGATCAGGCGCTGCACCTCATCGACAGCGGCGAGATAAGCCACATCGTCGCCCTGGACGGCACCGTCGATCTGCGCGGCTGCGCCTCGGCCAGCCACTTCCAGACCTTCCTCGTCTCCGGCAACCACCAACCCAGCGAGCAGGTGCTGCGCGAGCGCGAGCGCCACTACCGCATGGACGACCTGCTGACCCTCATCTACACCTCGGGCACCACGGGCGAACCCAAGGGGGTCATGCTCGATTTCGCCAACATGGCCGCCTGCTTCGAGATGCATGACGCTCGCCTCGACCTCAGCGAGCAGGATGTCTCCCTCTGCATGCTACCGCTGAGCCATGTGTTCGAGCGTGCCTGGAGCTACTACGTGCTCTATTGCGGCGCCGAGAACGTCTACATTCGCGACCCGCAGAAGGTGATGGATGTCATCGGCGAGGTGAAGCCCACCGTGATGTGCACCGTGCCCCGCCTCTACGAGAAGGCCTACGCCATGATCCAGGCCAAGGTCGCCCAGGCGCCGCGCCTGCGCCGCGCCCTGTTCGGCTGGGCCACCCGGGTGGGCAAACAGATGGTCGCCACCCGTCAGGCGGGCAAGTCCGCCTCTCCCCTGCTCTATGGCCAGCTCTGGCTTGCCGAGCGCCTGGTGTTTCGCAAACTGCGCGCCCGTTTCGGCGGTCGCACCCGCTTCCTGCCGGTGGCGGGCGCCCGTCTCGCGGACGAGGTGAATCTCTTCTTCCAGGCCATGGGGCTCAACCTCAAGTACGGCTACGGCATGACCGAGACCACCGCCACCGTCTGCTGCTATGAAGACACCCAGTTCAGGCTGGGCTCCATCGGCACGGCGCTAAACGGCATCGAGGTGAAACTCGGCGAGAACAACGAACTGCTGGTGCGCGCCCCCACCGTGATGCGTGGCTACTACAACAAGCCGGAGGCCACCGCCGAGGTGATGACCGAGGATGGCTTCCTGCGCACCGGCGATGCAGGCGAGCTGGATGACGAGGGCAACATCTACTTCACCGAGCGCTTGAAGGAGCTGATGAAGACCTCCAACGGCAAGTACGTGGCGCCGCAACTGGTCGAGGGGACCCTCGGCAAGGATCGCTTCATCGAGCAGATTGCCATCGTCGCCGATGCCCGCCACTTCGTGTCGGCGCTCATCGTGCCCTGCTTCGAATCCCTGGAGGAGTACGCCCGCTCCATCAACCTGCAGTACCAGTGCAAGACCGAGCTGCTGCGCCACTCCCGGGTGATGGAGTTCTTCGAGGCCCGCATTCAGGATCTGCAAAAGGAGCTGGCCAAGTTCGAGCAGGTGAAGAAGTTCACCCTGCTGCCGAGCGCCTTCTCCATGGAGCTCGGGGAGATCACCCCCACCATGAAGCTGCGCCGCAAGATCATCGAGGCCAAGTACCAGCGCGAGATAGAAGCCATGTACAGCCACGTCTGATCGACGGGCCTGATATGAAAAAGCCGCTCATGGAGCGGCTTTTTGCTGGGCGTCTCTCCCTTATGGCAGCTTGACCAGGGGTTGCTCGCGCAGCTCGGTGGCCCGACCGCCCTGGATCTTCTCCACCTGGGCCAGGGCCTGCTTCACTTCGTCGGCATTTTGCAGCAGGCGATAGGTCAGATCGAAGGTCTTGGTCTCCCCCGGCTGGATCTTGGGGACCAGCCCGAGCGGGCGCTGGTACTTGGTGCTGTAGGCATAGCTGGTACCGGGTTCGATGCCGGTCACATAGCCCTGGGCCCGGGTGTCGGTGTTCTTCCACAGGGTCAGCACCGGCAGCTGTCTGGTGTTGTAGCCCACCGCCACTCCGGCGTTGCCGGCCCGGTTGTTCAGCACTGCCAGGGTATTGCCGTCGGCGTCGCTGTAGGGCACCAGGTTGAACACCATCTCGTCGAAGCCCTTGGTGGGCCCCAGATAGGTTTGCCAGCCCTTGAGTCCGGCCTTGGCGTAGTCATTGAACGGGGAGATCTGCTTCACCGGCGTGCTCACCCTGGCCCCCTCCTCCAGAATGGGGGCCCCGAAGTTGCCGTGATAGATGATCTGGTACTCGTTCTCGTAGTCAGCGTGGTTGGTCAGCTTGTCCTGCAGGGCAAACTCCGCCTGACCGGGCACCACGCTCAGCTGGGTCCAGGTGACCAGTTCGCTCATCTTGAAGGTGCGCTCGTCCACCCGGCCCAGCACGTGGATGGCATAGGGCGGCTCGTCGTCCACGGTCACGCTGACCACGGAGGCGGGAATGTTCTGCACCCGGCCATGGAGGCTCTTGAGGCGGCCGTCGTCATCCACTCCGGGATGACCCGTCCACTCGTAGCCGCAGCGCACCAGCATCTCGTTGAAGCCGTCGAGCCAGCCGAGGCCGCCACGGCTCTCGAGATCGATGAAGGCGGGATTGACCACCTCCTTGACCGGTGAATCCCAGCCGAGGCGCAGATCCGCCGCCTTGACCTCCTTGATCCCCATGCCGCGGGTCGGCACCAGGGTGATCTTCATGACGCCGTTGTCGACGATGAGCAGATCCACCCCTTCCTGGCGGCCGCCGTGCAGGCGTTTCTTCTCGATGGTGAAGGGAACCGGGCTCTTGATGCCGAGCTTCTCGCTGGTGATCTTCCAGTCCCCCACATCCAGCCCTTGCTGGGAGTCGGTCAGCAGAAATTCGGCGGCGTGACCCGCGGTGGCGCCCAGGGCGAGCAGCACGGCAATGGAGAGTTTCTTCAACATGGATTTATCCTCGTGTCTCTTGTTTTTGTGAAAGCTGAATCGTTTCAGTGATCGAAAACTAGGCGTCTGACGCCCCGGACTCAAGAGACAAACGGAGGAAATGTGAGCCGATTGACAATAAAAACGGCTTCAGCCCTGCTGAAATGAAGGCTGACTCACAGTTATGAAAGGAGGAAAAAACAGGCGGGGCGCCGAGAGGGGCGCCCCCTCACCCCGCCCGCACCACATCAGGCAAGGGCCAGCGTCACCGCGGCTTCGGCGTGGATGGCGGTGGTGTCATAGAGAGGCACGGCGGCCTGGCACGCCCCCACCAGCAGGGCGATCTCGGTGCAACCCAGGATCACCGCCTGGGCACCGGTCTGTGCCAGATCGGCGATGATGGCCAGATACTCGGCCTGAGACGACTCGCGAATATCGCCGAGGCAGAGCTCGTCATAGATGATGCGGTGCACCCGCTCCCGTGCAGCGTCATCAGGCACCAGCACCTCCAGCCCGAAGCGCTCCTGGAGCCGCCCCTTGTAGAAATCCTGCTCCATGGTGAAGCGGGTGCCGAGCAAACCCACCCGGGTCACCCCGTCGGCCTGGAGGCGATGGGCCGTGGCATCGGCGATGTGGAGCAGGGGAATGTCGATGGCGGCCTCGATCTCCGGCGCCACCTTGTGCATGGTGTTGGTCCCGATCAGCAGAAAATCGGCGCCACCGGCCTGGATGGCCCTGGCCTCGGCCGCCAGCAGACGGGCGGTGGCGGGCCAGTCACCGGCGTGCTGCAACCGCTCTATCCCGGCAAAATCCACGCTGCTCAGCAACACCCGCGCCGAATGCAGACCGCCGAGCCGCTCGCGAACCCCCCGGTTGAGGGCCTGGTAATAGCTGACGGTGGACTCCCAGCTCATGCCACCCAGCAGACCGATACATTTCATGGGATCTCCTTATGTCACCCGATGGTGCAAACCAATGCCGCAATCCCTCAGGGGGCGCGTTTGATTGCACCGCCCCGGCAATAAAAAAGGCCCCGAAGGGCCAACAAGACAGCCGGTAAAGGCTCAGGCCGAGGCCTAAACCCAGATCATCAGCACGCAGGCCGCCGTAGCGAGCCCCATGCCCAGATTGAAACGACGCCAGCCGGTGGCGGTGCGGATGAGGCGGCGCACCTGGGCACCGAACAGCACCCAGAAGGCACCGGTATAGAGGCCGGTCACGAAGAAAATGCCGAGCACCCAGCCTGCGGACGGCCAGTAAGCCTCCCCCGCCAGGGTGAAGCCGCTGATGGCGGAGAGCGCCATCATCCAGGCCTTGGGGTTCAGCAGTTGCAGCATGGCCCCCTGATGGGCCGGGATGAGCGGCCGGTTCCCCTCCGCCGGGCCACTGGCGTTGGCCACCTTCCAGGCCAGCCAGAGCAGGTAGGCCGACCCCACCAGCTTGAGGCCGTCGTGCAGCAGGGGCAGACGCTCGAACACCACCCCGAGCCCCAGGGCCGTGGCCAGGATCATCAGGTTGATGCCCCCCACCACCCCCACCAGCAGAGGCACGGAGCGGCGAAACCCCTGGGCGGCACCGGCACTGGTGAGCAGCATGTTGTTGGGGCCCGGCGTGCCACAGGTGATAAGGGCAAAGCCCGCCAGGGGGAGCAACCAGTTCAGATCCATCTCAACCTCGTTCAGATACGGCAAGCCTCCTAATATGCAGAGCCGACGCCCTGACGACAAGGTCAGCAATGCATTTTCTTTGCATGAAAAATCAAGGTGCTGTTAATACCAGAGCATCACCACGCACAGGGCGGTCAAGGCACCCAGGCTGCCGTTGAGACGACGCCACCCCTTGTCCGAGTTGATCCAGCGGCTGAGCTGATGGCCAAACATCACCCAGGCGAAGCAGACCGGGAACCCCGCCATGGGGAAGACACTCATGATGCCCCACATGCTCGGCCAGTAGTCGCTCCCCGGCAGGCTGAACAGACTGATGGCCGAGATCCCCATCATCCACGCCTTGGGATTGAGGAACTGGAAGCCCAGCCCTTCAAGCAGGGTCAAGGGGCGGGCACGGCTGGCGGGATCTCCGGGGGCGCCTGCCACCGCGATGCGCCACGCCAGCCACAGCAGGTAAAGGCTGCCCAGCACCTGCAGGCTCAGCTTGAGCAGGGGCCAGCGCTCGAACAGCGGATAGAAGCCGAGCGCCAGCACCAGTTGCAGCACAGGCTGGCCCACCGCCACCCCGATGAGATGGGGCAGGGTGCGACGCACGCCGAAGTTGGCACCGGACGCCGTCAACATCAGGTTGTTCGGCCCTGGCGTGCCGCAGGTGAGCAGGGCGAAGCCAAACAGGGTGGCATACCATTCGATGGTCATGGGGAGACTCCTTTCTCGCCACATTGTACCGATACAATGTGTGCTTGTTGGTTGTGTATAGGCTGATAATCACGCTATATTGCGGACAATCTTGGATCAATGGATTTATTGTCACCATGACAATCTGGACTCCCGACCTCACCCCTTTCGAGGGGCCCCTCTACCTCAAACTGGTCAAGGCCATCGAGCAGGCCATCGCCACCGGCATCCTCTCACCCGAGACCCGGCTGCCGACCCACAGGGCCCTGGCAGATAAGCTGGGGGTCACCGTGGGCACCGTCACCCGCGCCTACACCGAGGCGGAGCGACGGGGCCTGCTGGCGGCCCGGGTCGGGCACGGCACCTGGGTCAGGGGAGCGGCGGATCCCGCCAACGAATGGGTGATCCGCAATGAAGACAGCCAGCGCATCGAGTTGTGGCAGAACCTCCCGGTCCAGCTGGACAGGGGCGCCATCATCAGGCCCCTGCTCACCGAGCTGGCGCAGGGGGATCTCAACGGCCTGCTCGGTTATGACAAGGAGGCGGGACGCCCCGCACAGCGCCAGCTGTTCGTCGACTGGCTCGCCGAGCAGGGCATCACGGCGAGCGAAGATCGCCTGCTGTTCAGCCATGGTGCCCAGCACGGCATCATGCTGGCCCTGCTGGCCACCGGCTGCGTGGGAGAGACCCTGTTTTGCGAGGGACTGAGCTACCCCGGCATGCTGGGCAATGCACGCCAGCTCAAGAATCAGGTGGTGGGACTGGCGATGGATGAGGAGGGACTGCTGCCAGAGGCGCTGGATGCCGCGTGCCGTACCCGCCGGGCCAAGCTGCTCTACCTCACCCCCACCCTGCAAAACCCCACCACGGCCACCATGAGCCTGGCGCGACGCGACGCCATCGTCGCCATCGCCCGTCGCCACGATCTGCTGATCGTCGAGGATGACGTCAACGGCCTGCTGCCCGAAAGTGCGCTCCCTCCCCTGGTCAACCTGGCACCGGAGCGGGTCATCTACCTCGGCAGTCTCGCCAAGATCGCCTGCGGCGGCCTGCGGGTCGGCTTCGTGTTGTCCCCTCCCGCCCTTCGCAACGGCTTCGCCCAGGCGATGCGGCTGTCGAGCTGGATGGTGAGTCCGCTGCTCATCGAGCTGGCCTGCAAACTGGTGAGCCAGCGCCAGATCATGCCGCTCATCGAACACCAGCGAAAAATCCTGGCGCGCCGGGGTGAGCTCCTGCACCACCTGTTGCCGGGAGCGCGCTGGCAGCCGGGGTCCATGCACGCCTGGCTGCCGCTGCCCGAGCCCTGGCGCAGCCAGGAGTTTGCGGAGGCCGCCAACGCCCTTGACGTGGGGGTCGCCAGCGGAGAACACTTCGCCGCCGGCCAGTTTGCCGCCCCGCAGGGAGTACGCCTCAGCCTGAGTCAGCCCGCCACCGACGCCCGCGTCGCCGAAGGGCTGGAGCGCCTCGCCGGGCTGCTGAGGGGCACGCCGCCCACCAATCCCCTGCTATAGTCATTGACCCTGGCACCCGAGGAACCTTCATGTCTGCCGTCCGTCCCGCCCTGCTGATCGCGACCCTGCTGCTGGGAGGCTGCGCCTCCCCGGCCCATCAACAGCTTGGCGCCGCCCTGAGCGGGCTGGAGGGGGAGCTGACGCGGCTGGAGGAGGAGTTGGCAGCCATGAACGGCCTTCACTATCAAAAAGCCATCGACGCCCCGGTGGCGCTGCGCCGCTATCTCAAGGCCCCCGCACCGACGGCGGAGGGACTGGTGCCCGTGCAAAGCCGGCTGCAAGATGGCCCCCTGCTGCGCTACGACTACCGGCTGCCCGCCGGAATGACACAGCTGCCCACCGACAACCCCTGCCTGCGCTACGAGTTCGAGCTGCGCCGCCTCGGGCGCCTGGGCCAGCTCGAGCTCGCCTGGCAGGGAGAGTCGGGAGCCGGGGAGCTGCGAGTCCCCCAGCGGGACTGCCCCTTCTCGGCCAGGGGGCCCGGCCTTCAGTGATGCTTTCTTTGCCCTGCCCAAGGCTGGCACTGAGCCATTCCTGACCCAGGTGGGGTATTGACCCCCTCTGGCTCTCGCGGGAGAGTGGAGGCTAACTTTGAATCCAACCTCGCCCCCCCGACCGGCGAAGGAGCGTCAAAGATGCAGATCCTCCTCATCGAAGACGATGCCATGATGGGCTCGACCCTCACCCAGGGACTGAGTGATCTGGGGCTGCCCCCCACCGAGCTGTTCCACTGCAAAGAGATTGCAAGCCTGCCCGCCCTGCTGCGCCAGCACGCCTTCGATGCCATTCTTTGCCGCCAGTATCACCACCAGGCCCACGAGGGAGTCAGGCTGCTGCATGAAGCACACCACCTGGGCCTGCTCGCGCCCGGCTGCGTGCTCCTGCTGCTGGAGCAGGACGAGGACACCGGCCAGTTCCCCCCCTCCGACCTCTATTTCGCCCTGCGTCTGGCCGTGCCCTTCACCACGGAGCAGTTGGCGCACAGCCTGCAAGCGCTGCTGGCACTGACCACGGTGACCCGCCCCCTGGCCACCCCCATGACGCTCAGGGAGTGGCGCAGCGCCTGCGCCCAGTGCGAGGATCTGCTTTACCGGCACGCCAGCCACAAGGGGCTGGAAGCACAGATGGACAGGGTAAAGGGCTACATGCTGCTGCAAGCCGGGGAACGGGTGCAGGCCGCCCAGCACTACGCCATCTGCACCACGGAGCACGATGCCTGGTGGCCACGCCAGGGACTGAACCAGGCTCTGCTCGGGCTGAACCGGGTGGAGAGCGCCCACAAGGATCTGGCCCGCAACCGGGAGCGACTGCCCCCCGTCATCCATCAGGCGCTGGTTCTCGCCTGCCAACTGCACGAGGCGCAGTGGGATCCGGCCTGGGAAACCTTGTCAGGCTTGCTCCAACGCTGCCCCTGGCAGCCGCAGTGGCGCCAGGTGGCCATTTTGCTGGCCTTACTGCGAAGGGATGAAGGTCAGGTGCTGGCGCAGGCCAGCGATTTCATCCTGCGCTACTTCCCCAAACAGACGTTTCGCCACTCTGTCGAACGCTGCCTGCTGGATGCGACCCTGGCGGTGCTCTGGCATCCACCGGGAGAGGCCAGAGTTCATGGGCTGCAGCAGGCCCTGGAGGAGCTCGGCCAGCAGGCCGTGACCCTGCGGGCCCACGAGGAGGGGCTGCTGCGCGCCCTGATGCTGGGTCTGGATTATCGATTCGATGACGCCTTGATGCTGCTGGCCAAGCACCCGCCGGAGGCGGCGCGGGACAATCACCTCAACCAGTTGCTCGGGGTGGCCGTCAGCCAGTTCTGCGGGCTTCCCCACCATGCCCAGCGTTATCTGGCCCAGCTCGGCCAATATCAGGGGCCGGTGGCACAGACCCCGCTGTTGCAGGGGCTCATTTTGCAGGTGGTCGACGATCTGGCGCGGCAACTGGCGCAGCGGGAGCAGCTGCTGACCCAGCTGCGCGAGGAGCGGCAACGGGCCATGACCACGGGTCAGCTCCAGCTCGCCGTGCAGAGTGCTCTGACCCTGCAGGAGCGATTCCCGGCCCAGGCGGGGGATGCCTGGCAACTGCTGGTATTGCTGACCCAGTGCTGGCCCGCCGGCATGGCGGCCCCGGCGGTGGCCCGCCTGGTGGACAGGCTGGAGCAGCGTCTCAACCACAGTGCCGCCTTCCTGGAACACCATGGGAACGCCTATCGGGAGACCCTGCAACAGGTGAGATCCCACCTAGCCCCCAAACTGCCGCCCCTCGGTCCCCATCAGGGCCTATAGCCATCCAGGGCGGTGCATGCCGCCCTGGCAGGTGCGTTACAACAAGCCCCGCACCAGGATCCCCGCGATCAGCAGGGGGGCGACCAGCCGCCAGCACCAGAGCAGCGCACCACGCATCAGCGGCGAGAGATCCGCAGGCACAATACTGTCCCCCAGCTTCCAGCCAAGCAGCAGGGTCAGCACCAGACCGAACAGGGGCATCATCAGGTTGGAGGTGAGGTAATCCAGCAGATCGAACAGGGTCTTGCCAAACAGGGTGTAGTCAGCCCAGGGCCCGAACGACAGACTGACCGGAATGCCGCAGGCCATGATGAGCAGGGTCAGGACCCGGCAGGCATTGCGGCGCGACCAGCCCCACTCCTCGGTGGTGAAGCGCACCAGGTGCTCCAGCATGGAGATGGAGGAGGAGAGCGCCGCCACCAGCAGCAGCAGGAAGAAGATCACCGCCAGCCCCTGACCGAACGGCAGGTGGTTGAACACCGCCGGCATGGTCATGAAGGTGAGGCCGGGGCCGGCGGCAGGATCGATGCCGGTGGAGGCCAGCACCGGGAAGATCATCAGCCCCGCCAGCACCGAGATGCAGCTCGCCAGGGTGACCACCCAGACCCCGGAGCGCAGCGCCCCGTCACTGCTCGGCAGGTAGGCGCCATAGGTGGTGTGTACCCCGAGGCCAATGGAGAGGGAGAAGAACGCCAGCCCCAGGGCGTCGAGCACCCCCTGCCCCGTCAGGTGGGAAAAGTCGGGCATCAGGAACTGGCGTACCCCGGCCATGGCCCCCGGCATTGAGAGCCCGGTCACCACCAGGAGCAGCATCATCACGAACAGGGCCGGCATCATCCAGCGCAGCGCCCGCTCCACCCCCTGTTGCAGCCCTCCCTGCACGAACCACCAGGTGAGCCCGGCGAAGACGAGATGGGTGAGGGCCGGCCAGAGGGGATCGCTCACATAACCGGTAAAGAGTGCGGTGAGGGTGCTCGCCTCACTCAGGTTGAGCTCGCCGCCCACGGCCAGGGCTGCATAGCCCACGGTCCAGCCCCCCACCACGCTGTAGAAGCTGTAGATGAAGAAGCCACACAGGATCCCCATGTAACCCATCCAGCGCCAGTTCGGCCCCACCAGCTTGTGGAAGGCGCCGAGCACGCCGCGCTGGCTGCGGCTGCCGAGCAGGGTCTCCCCCACCAGCACCGCGACCCCCAGGGTGAAGCTGAAGAGCAGGAACACCAGCAGGAAGGCACCGCCACCGTTGGTGGCTGTCACATAGGGAAACTTCCAGATGGCGCCAAGGCCGATCGCCGAGCCGGCGGCCGCCAGCACATGACCAATACGGGAAGACCACTGAACCTGGCTCATACAACCTCCGGGCAAGACAACATCAGTTCGATACTCCATGGCTAGACGCGGTGTGCGCCGCAACAAAAAAGGCCGCCTGAGGGCGACCTTGGCAATGAACAGTCAGACAAACGACACCTGCAAGGTCACCTCTCCAGGAAGGGGCTAAATCGGCCACAGAGAGCGATAAGGGGTGACATGGGAGGGCGACGCCTGCACGGTAAAAAGGAGCCACAGCCTAAACCATGGCAAGAGAAGTTGACAGGAAATAGTCTAAAACAGAACCAAAAACAGATTTAACCAAAATAAAATATCGAAATTTCAGACAGTTACTCTGTTAATTTTTAATTAACAGATTTTTATAAAGAGTCAATCCTGCCACCCCACTCCCCGGCCAGCCCGGCCGGGGAGTGGCAGAGATGACCAAGCCTCCCTACACCAGGCCGCGCACCAGAATGCCGCCAATGAGCAGGGGAGCCAGCCAGCGCCAGCAGCCCATCAGCAGTGCCCGCCAGTGGGGAGCCAGCCCTTCGGGCAGCGCCTGGCGACCGAGCCGCCAGCCCAGCAGCAGCGTCAGGGCCAGCCCGAACAGGGGCATCATCAGGTTGGAGGTGATGAAGTCCAGCAACTCGAAGATGTTCTTGCCAAACAGGGTCAGGGTGGCCCAGGGACCGAACGACAGGCTCACCGGGATGCCACCCGCCATCACCAGGGCAATGACCAGGTTGCACGCCGCGCGGCGGGACCAGCCCAGGCTCTCGCACAGGAAGCACTGCAAGTGCTCCAGCAGGGAGATGGAGGAGGAGAGCGCCGCCACCACCAGCAGGGAGAAGAACACCACCGCCAGCCCCTGGCCGAAGGGCAGTTGCTGGAACACCGCCGGCATGGTCATGAAGGTGAGGCCCGGGCCCGAGGCCGGGTCAATACCGGTCGCCGCCAGTACCGGGAAGATCATCAGGCCCGCCAGCACGGCGATGACGCTCGCCAGCAGCACCACCCAGAGGCTGGAGCGACCGACCCCTTCACTGGAAGGCAGGTAGGCGCCATAGGTGGTGTGGATGCCAAGGCCGATGGAGAGGGAGAAAAAGGCCAGCCCCATGGCGTCCAGCACACCCGACATGCCGAGCTTGCTGAAATCGGGCATCAGGAAGTGGCGCACCCCGGCCATGGCGCCCGGCAGGGTAAGGCCGAAGGCCACCAGCAGCAGGATCATGATGAAGAGGGCCGGCATCATCCAGCGCAGGGTGCGCTCCACCCCTTGTTGCACGCCGCCCCGCACGAACCACCAGGTCAAGCCGGCAAACAGCAGGTGGGTCAGCACCGGCCAGAGCGGATCACCGACGTAGTCGTTGAAACGGGCGGTCAGTGCCGTGCCGTCCCCCTGTTGCAGCTCCCCCGCCAGGGCCATGCCCGTGTACCCCAGGGTCCAGCCGCCCACCACGCTGTAGAAACAGAAGATGAGCAGGCTGCACAGCAAGCCCATGGCACCGACCCAGCGCCAGCGCCTGCCCATCAGTTCACCAAAGGCGCCCACCACCCCGCGCCGGGTCAGGCTGCCGATCAGGGTCTCCCCCATCAGCACCGCCACCCCCAGGGTGAAGCTGAACAGCAGAAAGACCAGCAGGAAGGCGCCGCCACCGTTGGCGGCGGTGACATAGGGGAACTTCCAGATGGCGCCGAGACCGACCGCGGAACCTGCGGCGGCCAGGATGTAACCGAGCCGGGATGACCATTGGGACTGCTTCATAAGAACTCCACGGGAAGGGCCTGCCAGCGAGGCCCGAAATGGCGCTCAGAGTACGCCCGCGGGCGCGCAATCACTCGGCGTATATCCGATATAAAACTCAGTTTTTAGCATCATTAACCAATAAAATTCGGATAACCAACCAATCGTGCCACAAAATAAAAACCGGAGCGGGGATGCTCCGGTTTGTTGTCTGCCCGGGTCTGGCGGGATTAGATCACCCCCAGCTCCCGCAGCCGCTCCATCAGATAGCTGTGGGCGGTGTGACGCTCCGAGAGCACCACATCCGGACGGGGGTGCAGGAAGAGCGGCAAGGAGATGCGGGACTTGGCGGCACTGCCCCCGGTCGGGTTGATGACCCTGTGGGTGGTGGAGGGGTAATAGCCGCGGGAGGCCTCCTGCAGCATGTCACCGATGTTGATGATGAGGGTGCCGAAATCGCAGGGCACATCCATCCACTCCCCGTCTGAACCTTTCACCTGCAGGCCCGGCTCGTTGGAGGCGGGCAGAATGGTCAGCAGGTTGATGTCTTCATGGGCGGCGGCGCGGATGGCGCCCGGCTCCTCGGTGCCGTCGAAGGGCGGGTAGTGCAGCACCCGAAGCAGGGTCTTGTGGCTCTCTTCGATCATGGAGGAGAGCGGGCAGCTGTAGTGGGCGGCGATGTCGCCCGGGGTGTGCTGCTCCACCCAGCCCAGCAGCTCGGCGGCCAGATTGTTGGCGAGGCGGTAGTACTCCATCGCCTGCTCTTTCAGCTCTGCCGGCATCTGGCCCCAGGGATAGATGTGGAAGTACTCCTTGATGTCCTTCTGGCTGTGGCCCTTGGCCACCTCGGACACCGAAGGCGGGAAGTAGCCGTCCTGGGTCTCGCGATTGAACAGGAAATCCTGCTTCTGTTCGCTCATGAAGAAGCGATACCAGTTGTCATAGATGGACTGCACCAGCTCCTTCGGGATGGGGTGGTGAGTCAGCACTCCGAAGCCGGTGGTGCGCAGGGATTCGGTGAAGCGCTCGGCCGCATCGGGGGAGCGATAATCGACGGTCAGGACTTTCATTGTTTTTATGTTACATGCCAGTTAAAAGTAGGCGCAGTTTACCCTGCCTCCCCCGGCAAGAAAAGGCTGCCGGAAGCCCGTCTACAACGGCTTGAAAATACTGATAAAAACATCATGATACGGCCCCCTCGCCCGGTGCTTGTCCCGGACGGGCCTCCTCTTCTAGAATGCCCCACCCCCTTTGCTGTCGGAGCCCCCTCATGTCCCCCAAGATCCTGTTGTTGACCCTTCCCTTCCTGCTCGCCGGGTGCAGTTCCCTCTCGGAGGAGGAGTGCCGTGCCATGAGCTGGTACAACCAGGGCTATCAGGACGGGGAGCAGGGCAAGACCCGGAGCGCCACCCGCGACTATCAGAAGACCTGCGGGGAGTACGGCCTCAAGGTGGATGAGGCGGAGTGGCAGCGCGGCTACGCCAAGGGGCTGGAGCTCTATTGCATCCCCGAGCTTGCCTACAGCAAGGGACGGGAGGGGAGCGAATACCTGGGGGTCTGCCCCAACGACACCAGCTTCCTCACCCAGTTCGAGCGCGGCCGCAAGGAGTACCTGCTGGAGCAGCGCCTCGGCGAATTGCAGCAGGAGCTGGAGCGCACCGAGCGGAGCATCCACCAGCTGGATCAGCAGATCCGGGGCGAGAGCGACAGCCGCCAGCGCGACTACTACCGTGCCCAGCGCGAGCGCGCCATCCGTCACTACGAAGGAGTATACCGGGACTACAATCGGCTGCGCTTCCCGGATCGGGTGATCCAGTTCTCCTTCGGGAGCTGACAAAAAGGGGCCGACATGGCCCCTTTCTGTTTATGCCGCAGACTGTTTTTCCCCTCAGGCCGGCAGGACCCAGCGCTGCAACGCCAGGGCGATGCCATCCTCGTTGTGATCCGCGGTGACCCGGTCTGCATGGGCCTGGATCTGGGGCGCCGCATTGCCCATGGCCACCGCCAGCCCCACCTGCTCGAACATGCTGATGTCGTTGTTGTTGTCGCCAAAGGCCACCAGGTTCTCCATGGCGATCCCCTCCCTCGCGGCCCACTGGGCCAGCCGGTTGCCCTTGCTGCAACCTGGCTGCACCAGCTCCACCGCATAGGGGGCCGCCCAGTCACGGGTGAAGGGCAATCTCTCCACCACCTCCCCGACGAAACGGTGCAACCGGCCGGGATCCTGGTTGAACAACTCCAGCTTCCAGATGGGGGACTGCAACCAGGACTCGATATCCTCGGCGGGCAGCAGGGAGACCTTGAGGTGATCCGGCTGGGTTGCCGACCAGCGCCGCATCCGGCCCACGTGCTCCTCGCAGCCCAGGTAGCCGATGCCGTCCCCCAGGTGGAACAGCGCCCCCATCTGCTGGGCTTGCACCTCCTCCAGCAGGGTGGTGAGAGGCGCCACGGCCAGGGGATCCCCGGCGAGGATCCTCTCCTGCACCGGATCATAGAGGTAGGCACCGTTGCTGCAGATGATGGGGGTGTCGAGGGCCAGCTCGTGGTGGAAGGGACGGGCCGTCATGAAGTGGCGACCCGTCACCAGCAGCACCTTGATGTCGTGGGCCCGGGCCTGGGCCAGGGCCGCCCGGGTAGCGGACGAGATCTTGTGATCCCGGTTCAGCAGGGTACCGTCCATGTCCAATGCAATGGCCTGATAACGACTCATATCACCTCCAGGAATGTCGAGACGGGTGCGGCGCCATCCCCTCCCGTTGCCAGTGCCACGACTCATCTCACCGCCGGGAATGCGGACTGGGCATGGCAAGGCCCATGATGGGAGACGCGCTCGCCGGGGGGCGGGAACAGCGGAGCAAAGAGCCATACCGTCCCAGACTCGGCGCCGCGATGCAAGTCCGGCCCGCCATCCCGTCGCCGAACTGTGATCCCCGCGCCCTTCGTCAGCCCGCCTCGGCGCACCCGGCCACGGCGTTTCGCCTGTCCGCCCGTCTGCGCAATCCGTAGAAACCGAGGGCACAGATCACGCCGCAGAGGCCGGCCAGGTAGAAGGGCCACTCGGTCCCCGCCAGCAGCACCAGGCTGCCCAGCACCACCGCCAGGATCTCGCTGCCCACCGCCAGACCGCGGTAGAGCCCCATCGCCTGCCCCTGCTGGCTGGCATGGCTGCGGTTGGAGACCGCCACCGAGGTGGCCAGCTCCCCCAGGCTCATGCCGATGCCCGCCGGGATAAAGGTGAGCGCGAGCCCCCACCACTGGGTCGGCAGGATGAACATCAGCATGCCCGCCGCCATCACCAGGTGGCCGACGATGCCAAGGGAGCTGCCGCGCCAGTGCCGTGCCAGCTGCTCACCGATCCAGGAGCCCAGCATCATGGGCACGCTCACCAGCACGGCGGCCTGGGCCAGTTGCACCGGATCCCATGCCAGCCGCTCCACCAGCCAGACATTGAAGTAGGTGAAGTAGAGCTGCACCGCCCCGTAGCTTGCCAGGGTCAGGGCAAAGTAGGGCAGGAGACGAGGTTGCAACAGCAATTGGCGGGTCGAGAGAGGAACCTCATCCCGGGTCGCCGGCACCGGGGGACGATTGGGCAGCAGCCAGAGCACCAGCAGCAGGTTGATCACCGTCATCCCCACCGCCAGCCAGGCCGCCAGGCTGTAATCTCCCGAGACCACGGCCGCATAGCCTCCGATCATGGGGCCCACCACCCAGCCCAGGTTCATGCCGATGTTGATGCGGGCGAAGTTGCGGGCCTTGGTCCTGGCCGTGCTCATGTCCGCCGCCATCGCCTGCACGATGGCGATGTCGCCGTTGAAGAAGCCCTCCACCACCCGGCTCAGCAGCAAGAGCGGCAGGGAACGCCAGGCGATGCCGAGGGCCATCAGCACATACCCCGCCAGCACCCCCACCAGACAGAGTGTCAGCACCGGCTTGCGCCCATGGCGATCGGAGAGGCGGCCAAGCAAGGGGGCCCCCAGCAGTTGAAACAACGGATAGAGCCCCATGATGACGCCAAGCCACACCTTGCGGCTCCAGTCCGACGCCTGTGGCGTCAGCATGCCCTGGGCCGGATCCAGCAGCAGCGGCGCCAGGACGGGGGAAGGCAGGCTGAACCCCGCCACCGCCAGCGTCACCGTCATCACCAATACCCAGAGGGTCACCTGTCCCTTGATCCCTTCCATCTTCGCCTCATTAAATAAAGTTATCGGTTTATTTATATTGTGAGGGGTCGTCCATTAAGTAAAGCAGATTGTTGATTTAAATCGCCCTGCTACCCATAATGACCTCATCCAGGCGGTCACCGCACCGATACCCACCACCGGAGCCCCCATGAACGCCAGTACCGACAAGATCCTCTATCTGCTGAAAACCCGCGGCCCCCAGAGCGCCGCCGAACTCGGCGACCAGTTGCAGATGACGTCCATGGGGGCGCGCCAGCACCTGATGGCCCTGGAGTCCGAGGGCTGGGTGGGGTTTAGTGACGAGGCCCGCGGCCGTGGTCGCCCGGTGCGCCTGTGGCACCTCACCGACCAGGCCTGGCAACGCTTCCCCGACACCCATGGCGATCTGACCCTGCAACTGATCGACGACATCCGGCAGGTGTTTGGCGACGCGGGCATGGAGCAGCTCATCACGCGGCGGGAGCAGCAGATGCAGGCACGCTATGAATCCAGGCTGACCCAGCCGGCGCTGGCAGACAGGCTGATGACGCTCAAGGCGCTGCGCACCCAGGAGGGGTATATGGCGGACATGTCGCAGGAGGAGGACGGCAGCTGGCTGTGGTGGGAGAGTCACTGCCCCATCTGCAGTGCGGCCAGGGCCTGTCGGGGCTTTTGCCGCAGCGAGCTGGCGCTGTTTCGCCGGTTGCTGGCGCCGGCCGAGGTGGAGCGGGAGCAGTATCTGCTGGAGGGGGACAGCCGCTGTCTCTATCGCATCCGGCCGCCCCGCCCCTGAGCGGGCGGAACGCAAAAACAACAAAGCAGGCGCCGGGATGCCTGCTTTGTTGCCTTCGGGGAGGGGGTGCTCTCGTTCCAGCCCGTTGTTTCCCGATAAGGTCGAACGGCTGATGGGGCTCTTGACCCGGTAAGGTCCTTCACCACAGGTGCCTGGTCGGGCGCCTGTCTTGCCACCGGAAGATGTAACCATGGTACTCCCCGCGATGCGGTGAGTGGTTGTGAAGTAGCAGGTATTTTCAGTTGTTTTTGCAATAGTTCACCCTTAATCTAGGAAAAGTGGATTAGTAATTGCGAAGAGGTACGGAGAATGCTGAAACTTGATCGTATAGACAGGCATATTCTGGAGCTGATGCAGGAAAATGGCCGCATCAGCAACCTGGAGCTGGCCGAGCTGGTCGGGCTCTCTCCCTCCCCCTGCTCGCGCCGGGTCAAGGCGCTGGAGGATGCCGGTCTCATCGATACCCATGTCACCCTGCTCAATGCCCGCCAACTGGGGCTGACCCTCACCGCCTACATTCACATTTCCATGGACAGGCACACTCCGGAGCGGTTCGAGAACTTCGATCGCGCCGTCAAGGATCTGCCCGAGGTGCTGGAGTGCGACCTCATCACCGGCAACGATGCGGATTACCAGCTCAAGGTGGTGGTGCGGGACATGGAGCACTACCAGCACTTCCTGCTGGACAAGCTGACCCACATCTCCGGCGTGACCGGGGTGCGTTCAAGCTTCGTGCTGCGCCGCATCAAGCACAAGACCGCCCTGCCCCTCAACCACCTGGGCTGACCCACCCCTCATCCGGGGAGCACCAAAAGCAAGAGGAGGCCCGGGCCTCCTCTTCTTGTCTCTGCTATCAAGGGCATTCGCGGTCAACACCGCCCCCGGGCGCCCTCGCGCCGCCAGGTGGCGAACGCCTCGTCATGCCTCGACCTGGCTGACGTCCTGCACCTGCAGCAACCAGCCGCTCTGCTCCTGCAGGGGTTCGCCACGCAGCCGCAGCCGCTCACCGGTCGACACCCACTGCCCTTTAGGCAGAGATATTTCCAGGCTCTCGCTGCCGTTGTCGAACACCCAGCGATCGGCGCCCAACGACTCCATCAAGTACCCTTCCATCTCCACTCTGGACTCGGCCTGCCAGGAGGGGGAGGCGGTATCACGGCTCTCGATGAAATCCCCCTGAACACCAAAGCTGGCCAGCCCCCACAGAATGGAGAGCCCGACGATGGATGATTGCATCTCTCTCTCCTGTTGGTTTGCTACCTTGAGGGCCAGTATGGGAAGAGAAAAATGAGTGCACCATGAACAAGGTGCCAAAGTGCTGGCAAGATCGCGAAAAAAACCGGCCCCATGGCCGGTCATGTCATTTTATGTCGTACAGGTCACACTACTTGGCCGCTTCTTCTGCCATCCGTGCAGCCCTTGGTTTATTTGTCCACATGGCCACCCCGCGGTGATCCGCACAGATCCCCTCGTCGGTGACCGCCCGCACCCGGACCCCGTCCTTGCAGATGGCCTGCCAGGCATCGGCATCGTCGATCTGCAGCTCGGAACGGGGATAGGAGGTATCGGCGCAGGCGCACAGCAGGATGGCAAACAGAGGCAGCAGGGATTGCATGGGTTTCATCGGGTCACTCCTGACGGGAAAAGGGATCAGCGCCCCAGCTGCGCCGCCACGCGATCGCAAAGCTGCTTGAGCTGGGCCAACTCAGCATCGGCCAGATCCACCTGATTGCGCAAGCTGTCCGCCAGACAGCACTCCCTGACCTCCTGCTGCAACTGGCGTCCCGCCTCGGTCAGACTGATGCACTTTTGCCGCTCATCCTCGTGGGAGACGGTGCGGGTCAGCCACCCCTTGCTCTCCAGCCGCTTGACGATGGGGGTCAGGGTGCCCGCATCCAGTCCGGTCTCCTGCCCTATCTCCTTGAGGCTGACCTCGTCCCGGGCCCAGAGCGAGAGCATCACCAGGTACTGGGTATAGGTGAGATCCAGCTTGTCCAGCAGCGGCCGATAGGCACGCATCACCGCATTGGAGGCGCTGTAGAGGGCAAAACAGACCTGCTTTTTCAATTCGCTCATGGAGGACCTCGCTGACGACAAGGGGGGCAGTATACCCCATCAACTTCGGGGCTGAATAGTTTGCACACAAAACAGTTGCCAGCCCCCGCGTTCAGGACTACCCTGATTTTAGTTTGCACACAAACAAAAATGCCAGGCCGCCGCCCGACGCGCGGCCCCACTGCCGGAGAATGCCCATGAATGCCATCAGCCATCAAATCCAACTGCTGCGTCGCCCCACCGGTCTCCCCACCCTGGAGGACTTCGCCCTCCGGGACGTGCCCCTGCCCGCCCTGCAGGAGGGAGAGGTGCAGGTCGCCAACCAGTGGCTGTCGGTGGACCCCTACATGCGCGGCCGCATGAGCGAGGCAAAAAGCTACGTTCCTCCCTTCCCCCTCAACGGTCCCCTCGACGGCGGCGCCATCGGCACGGTACAGGCATCGCGCCACCCCGATTTCAAGGTGGGGGACAAGGTGAGCAGCATGCTGGGCTGGCGGGATGCCTTCGTGGCAAACGCCGCCCAGCTCACCCGCCTGCCCGACACCACCCTGCCGCCCCAGCGCTTCCTCGGCGCCCTCGGCATGCCGGGCATGACCGCCTGGGCGGGCCTGCACAAGGTGGCACACCTGAAGGCCGGTGAAACCCTGCTGGTCTCGGCAGCCTCCGGGGCGGTCGGCACCATGGCGGTCCAGCTCGCCAAGCAGGCGGGGGCCAGGGTCATCGGCTCCACCGGCTCGGCCGACAAGGTCGCCTACCTCAAGACCCTGGGAGCCGATGCGGTGATCAACTACCGGGAGACCCCTGATCTCGACGCCGAGCTGGCCCGCCTCGCCCCCGAAGGCATCCACGTCTACTTCGAGAACGTGGGGGGCGCCATGCTGGATGCCGCCCTCAACCACCTGGTGGTGCACGGGCGCATCGTGCTGTGCGGCCTCATCGAGCAGTACAACAGCAACGGCCAGGCCAGCGGCCCGCGCAACCTCTCCCAGGTGATCCGCAAGCGCATCCTGATGCAGGGGCTGCTGGTCTCCGATCACTGGCAACACTACGGGGCGTTCCTGGCCGAGGCCATGCCGGCCTTCGAGGCGGGCACCCTCCAGGCCGAGGAGACCGTCAGCGAGGGGCTGGCCAGCATGCCGCAAGCCTTTATCGGACTGTTCCAGGGCCGCAATACCGGCAAGATGCTGGTCAGACTGCCCTGATCCGGAGGCATTTCCCATCTATTTAACAGATAGAATATCGCCAGACCCATCCATTTAAGCGATGGAAAATCGGCATCCGATCCCCCTTGAACAGGCGGCTTGCACAACGGGCCCATCCCCCCTAAGGTAGGCCCGTTTTCCCTGGCGCACCCCGCCGTCTCAGCAAGGAGCCTCCCCTATGTCTACCCCCTATCCCCGCGTCGGTGTCGGCGTCATTCTCACCAATGGCCAGGGCCAGGTACTGCTTGGCAAGCGCAAGGGCAGCCATGCCCCCTACTGGTCCATCGCAGGCGGTCATCTGGAATTGGGGGAGACCTTCGAGTCGGCAGCCATCCGGGAGGTGGCGGAGGAGACCGGCTTCGTCATCCACCAGCCTCGCGTCATCGCCGTCACCAACAACCTGGAGACCTGGCGCGAGAGCGGCCTGCACTACATCTCGGTCACCTTGCTGGCAGAGGTGGACGGGGAGCCGCAACTGCTGGAGCCGGAAAAATGCGAGGGCTGGAGCTGGTGCGACCCGCACACTCTGCCCGAGCCTCACTTCGATGCCAGTCGCCAGTCCATCGCCTGCTGGCTGACGGGACAATGCTACCTGCCCCAGCCACAACCTGCCCCCTGACCCTCACCGGCAGGCTGCCGCGCGTCACCCCGGCAGCTCTCGTCTGCTGGCGGAGGCGACCCGCCACCCCGCCAGCACCTGTTGATGGCAGGCAGCGCGGGAGGGCGTACCGTCACCAAACTGTCACTTTTTTGTCATATTATCCGGGCCAGGATGATGACGAGGAGGGGAAGATGGGACAGGTATTCATGCAGTTCTTGTGGCTGGGATGCATCAGTTTTGGCGGGCCGGCCGCCCATATCGGCTATTTTCAGCGCACCTTTGTCCAGCGGCTGGGCTGGCTGAACCAGGTGGAGTTCGCCCAGTTGCTGGCCCTGTGCCAACTGCTGCCGGGTCCGGCCTCCAGCCAGCTCGGCTTTGCCATCGGCCGCCACCGCGCCGGCATCGGCGGCGCCCTGGCAGCCTTCGTCGGCTTTACCCTCCCCTCCTTCCTGCTGTTGCTGGCGGCCGCCGTCGGTCTGGGTCAACTTACGGGCAGCCTCTGGCTGGACGCCGCCCTGCACGGCCTCAAGCTGCTGGCGCTCGTCGTGGTGGCGGATGCCGTGCTCACCATGAGCCGCCAGTTCTGCAAGACGGCGCTGCAACAGGGGGTCATGGTGGCCACCGCCGCCGCCCTCTGGTGCGCCCCCGGTCTTCTGACCCAGGTCGCCATGCTGCTCGGCGCGGCCCTCCTCTGTGCCTTGCGCGAGCCGCACCCGGGGAGTCAGGGCCTCGCATCCACTCCTGCTCGCCAGCCTCACTGGCCGACCCTGCTGCTGTTCGCCCTGCTGTTCGTCGGCCTGCCCCTGGTGGCGAGCGGCCCCGTCAGCCAGTTGCTGGCCGAGTTTTACCGGGCAGGCAGCCTGGTGTTTGGCGGTGGTCACGTGGTGCTGCCCCTGTTGCAGGAGAGCCTGGGTCACCACCTGAGCGAGCAGCAGTTCCTGACCGGCTACGGCCTGGCCCAGCTGGTACCCGGCCCCATGTTCACCCTGGCCACCTACCTGGGCGCCGTGCTGCTGCCCGCCACTCCCTTCATCGGGGCGCTGCTGGCGACCCTGGCGCTCTTCCTGCCGGGTTTCTTGCTGCTCTGGGCGCTGGGCCCCTGCTGGCAGCACTGGCTGGCCCGCCCCCGTCTGGCGGGGGCCGTGGCCGGCATCAACGCCGCCGTGGTGGGGCTGCTGCTGGCGGCCCTCTATCAGCCGGTGTGGCAGAGCGCCGTGCTCTCCCCCACCGATCTGGCGCTGGCCGCCGTCGGCTTCTACCTGCTGCGGGTGCCACGGCTCCCCGTTCTGCCCCTCGCCGCCCTGCTGACGGGGGCAGCCCTGCTGCTGGCCTGACGAACCCGCGACAAGTCAGGCAGCGCCCGCCGGGCTGGCGGTCATGGCTCTTATCCCCGAGGGGAGGCAAAGAGAGCAAGATCCGTCAGGACAGCTCGGGCCCGTTGGCCGATAGTGGGCAGCACAGAGGAGAGACCATGGATCACAACCAGACAGAGGCCTACCGCCGACGCTTTCAAACGGTGACCGAGCACATCGAGCGCCATCTCGACGACGACCTGTCGCTGGAGCGGCTCAGCGCCGTGGCGCACTTTTCGCCCTTTCACTTTCATCGGCAATTTGCCGCTTACTGCGGCGTGCCGCTGGGGCGTTACATCCAACTGCTGCGGCTGAAGCGGGCCTCTTACCGGTTGGCATTCGCTCCTCTGGACAAGGTGACTGATATCGCCCTCGATGCCGGCTTCCAGCATGGCGAATCTTTCAGTCGCGCCTTCAAGCAGACGTTCGGCCTGACGCCCAGCCAGTTCAGGCAGCACCCGGACTGGGCCAGCTGGCATCGCTGCCTGCCACGGCCCCCCACAAAGAGGATTGACCCCATGCGAGTCGACATCATCCAGTTCCCGCAGACCGCCGTCGCCGCCCTGACCCATCAGGGCCTGCCCGAGCGCATCAACGACACCGCGGTGCGCTTCATCCAGTGGCGCAAGGCCACGGGCGGCTCCCCGGTCGCCACCAGCCGGACCTATGGCCTGGCGCCGGACGACCCCGCCACGACGGAGGGTGCGGCGTTTCGCTTTACCCTCTGCGGCAGCGTCGAGGCCCCCGTCGCCGAGGACAATGAGTGGGGCGTGAAGAATGCCCTCATCCCGGCCGGGCGCTGCGCCGTGGTACGCCACCACGGCTCCCACGACCTCCTGGCCGACTGTGCCCGGGCGCTCTACCGCGACTGGCTGCCCGCCAGCGGTGAAGAGCTGCGGGATTTTCCGCTCTTCTTCCACTACCACAACTTTGTACACGAGGTGCCCACCCATGAGCTGGTCACCGACATCTACCTGCCGCTGGCATAGCCCGGCACCTGACAGGGGGAGATAAAAAAGCGGCGCCTCCGAAGGGAGGCGCCGCTGGTCGTGTCGGGGATCAGGCGTCGGGCTCGAAATCCAGGCTCAGGCTGTTGACGCAGTAGCGCTGGCCGGTCTCGGTCGGCCCGTCGGGGAAGACGTGGCCAAGGTGGGAGCCGCACTGGCTGCAGGTGATCTCCACCCGCTTCATGCCGTGGCTGTTGTCCTCGGTGTAGGTCACCGTCCCCTCGATGGCCCGGTCGAACGAGGGCCAGCCGCAGCCCGCGTCGAACTTGGCTCCTGAGTGGAACAGCACCTGCTTGCAGCAGACGCAGTGGTAATCGCCGCTCTTGCGGTTGTGCAGCAGGGCACCGCTGTAGGGACGCTCGGTCCCTTTCTCCCAGCAGACGTGGAACTGCTCTGCACTCAGCTTGTCGCGCCACTGTTCAGGGTTGTTACTGCTCATTCCGGCTCCTCACCACTGATAACGGTGCCCAGCATACCCAGTCAGGGCGCCTGGCTCTACCCCGCCAGCGGGAACTGTGATCCCGTTGGCAACACGGCGACAACATCCGCTGCCACCACCCCTTCACTCGCCAGCACCGCCGCCGGCAGGGCGACCCGCTCCAGCAGCTTGAGGGAGTGGGCACGCCCCACCGCCACCTGCCGCTTGATGTCGTCCGGCAGGAAGGGCAGGCCGTCGTTGGTGGCGGTGTCGATGGTCTGGATCCACTCCATGCCCTCCCCCGGCGGCGGCAGGCGGAACTGGATGTCATAGTCGCTGGCGTTGAACAGCACGTACCAGCGCTCCCCGGTGCAGCCGATCATGCCGATGTCCATGGCAAACGCCTGCCCCATGGGGGCGTGCCAGTCCTGATCGGTGAGCTGATGGCCGTCCGGGTGATACCAGTTCACCTGGTGACAGCTGGTCGCCTTGCCGTTCCAGCCGTCGTCGCTCAGTTGCAGGTTGGAGAAGACCCCGGACTCCGCCCGCAGCGCCATCATCTGGCGGGTGAAAGCGAGCAGCCGCTCGTCCTCCGGACGCAGTTGCCAGTTCACCCAGCTTATCTGGTTGTCCTGACAGTAGGCGTTGTTGTTGCCGAGCTGGCTGCGGCCCATCTCGTCCCCGGCGAGGAAGTGCGGCGTCCCCTGGGAGAGCAGCAGGGTGGCGATCAGGTTGCGCTTCTGCTGCTGGCGCAGGTTGTTCACCCTGGGGTCGAGCGTCGGCCCCTCCACCCCGTGGTTATGGGAGAGGTTGTGACCGTGGCCGTCTCTATTGTCCTCGCCGTTGGCCTGGTTGTGGCGCTGGTTGTAGGAGACCAGATCCTCCAGGGTGAAGCCGTCGTGATAGCAGAGGTAGTTGACGCTGGTGTGGGGGGCGCGCCAGTTCTTCGGGAAGAGATCCCGCGAGCCCACCAGCCGGGTGGCAAAATCCCCCATCTTGCCCGCATCCCCGCGCCAGAAGGCGCGCACCGTGTCGCGATAGCGATCGTTGATCTCCAGCCACTGGCTCGGGAACTGGCCGAGACGATAGCCAAAGGGGCCGATGTCCCAGGGTTCGGCGATGAGCCTGACCCGCGCCAGCACGGGATCCGCCATCATGGCCTTGAAGAAGGCGCTCATGGGATCGAACTCCCCTGCTTCCCGCGCCAGGGTGACCGCCAGATCGAAGCGGAAACCGTCCACCTGCATCTCGGTGACCCAGTAGCGCAGGGCATCGAGCACCAGCCGCAGGGTGTTGGGGTGATCCAGATTGACGCTGTTGCCGCAGCCGGTGACGTTGGCGTGGCGATGGTAATCCGGACCGTGGGCCCCCGACTCGAAGGCGTAGTAGCCCGCGTTGTCAAACCCCTTGAGGGAGAGCATGGGGCCGTCGAAGCCCGACTCTGCGGTGTGGTTGTAGACCACATCCAGGATCACCTCGAGCCCGGCCCGGTGCAGCTCGCGCACCATGGTCTTGAACTCGGTCACCGCATCCTTCGCCCCGTAGCGCGGTTCGGGCGCGAAGAAGACGATGGGGTTGTAGCCCCAGTAGTTGGTGAGCCCCAGCTGCTCGAGCCGGGGCTCGGACATGAAGGCCGCCACCGGCATCAGCTGGACCGAGGTCACCCCCAGCCCCTGCAGATGCTCGATCATCAGCGGGTGGCTGATGCCCAGATAGGTGCCCTGCAACGCCTTGGGGATGCCGGGGTGCTGGCGGGTGAACCCCTTGACGTGGGTCTCGTAGAGCACGACCCGCTCCGGCGGGATGCCGGGCTTGCCGACCCCCTGCCAGTCGAAGGCATCGTCCACCACCACCGACTTGCCCACCATGGCCGCGCTGTCCCCCTCGTAGAGGGCATCGTCCCAGTAGGTAGGACGGCTCAGTGCCCGGGCATAGGGGTCTATCAGCAGCTTGTCCGGGTCGAACAGCAACCCCTCCTGGGGAGAGCCATGCACCCGGTAGCCATAGCGCTGACCGGCCTTGACGCCGCGCACGTGGCCGAACCAGTACTGGCCGCGCCGACCGGGCAAGGGGAGACGCGCCAGCTCCTGCTCCTCTTCGTCGAACAGGCAGAGCTCCACCTTGTCCGATTGGGGAGCCCAGACACAGAAGTGGCAGCCCGTCTCGTCCAGACGAGCGCCAAGCGGGTGATCTACCCCGTTTTCCATTTCAAACATCAGGACTCCTGTTTGATGAACAAGGTCGCGAGCGGCGGCAAGTCCAGCACCAGGCTGTGTGCCATCCCCTGCCAGGGGGTCGCCTCGGCGACGAAGACCAGACCCACATCATAGTTGCTGCCCCAGTAATGCTCGCTGTCGGTGTTGAGCACCACCCGATAGCGACCGGCAGCCGGCACCCCGAGACGGTAACCGATGCGCGGCACCGGGGTGAAGTTGCAGGCCACCACCAGCGGATGGGCCCCCAGCTTGTCGGCCCGCAGCCAGGCGAAGATGCTGTTGTCCGCATCCTGGTGATCCAGCCAGCGGAAACCGGCCTGTTCATAATCCGCCTGATACAAGGCAGGTTCATGACGATAGAGGTGGTTGAGATCCCGGATCAGCCGCTGCTGGCCGCCGTGCCTGGGGTACTGCAACAGGTGCCAGGGCAGCTGGGCATCATGATTCCACTCGTTGCTCTGGGCGATCTCGGTGCCCATGAAGTTGAGCTTCTTGCCGGGGTGGGCATACATGAAGCCCATGTAGGCGCGCAGGTTGGCGGCCTGCTGCCACTCGTCCCCCGGCATCTTGTAGAGCAGGGAGTGCTTGCCGTGGACCACCTCGTCGTGGGAGAGGGACAGAATGAAGTTCTCGTCATAGTGGTACACCATGGAGAAGGTCATGTCGTTGTGGTGGTAGCGACGGTGAATGGGCTCTTTTTGCATGTAGCTGAGGGTGTCGTGCATCCAGCCCATATTCCACTTGAAGCCAAACCCCAGGCCACCGAGGAAGGTGGGACGGGAGACCCCGGCAAAGGCGGTGGACTCCTCGGCGATGGTCATGGCGTGGGGGTACTTGCCGTACACCTCCTCGTTGGTCCACTTCAAGAGGCTGATCGCCTCGTAGTTGTGGTTGCCGCCATCGACGTTGGGCACCCACTCACCGGCGTTGCGGGAATAATCCAGATAGAGCATGGAGGCGACCGCATCCACCCGCAGGCCGTCGATGTGGAACTTGTCGAGCCAGAACAGGGCGCTGGCCACCAGGAACTGGCGCACAGTGTCGCGACCGAAGTCATAGATGTAGGAGTTCCAGTCCGGGTGCCAGCCACGGCGCGGATCTTCGTACTCGTAGAGCGGCGTGCCGTCGAAGCGGGCCAGGCCGTGGGCATCGGACGGGAAGTGGGCGGGCACCCAATCCAGAATCACGCCGATCCCCGCCTGGTGGCACTGATCCACGAAGTATTTGAAATCGTCGGCCGTGCCGTAGCGGCTGGTGGGGGAGAACATGCCCACCGGCTGGTAGCCCCAGGAGCCGCTGAAGGGATGCTCGGAGACTGGCAGCAGCTCGATGTGGGTGTACTCCATCTCCTTGATGTAATCCACCAGTTCCACCGCCAGCTCGCGCCAGCTCAGGCTGTCGCCGTTGGAGTGGCGCTTCCAGGAGCCCACGTGCAACTCGTAGATGGAAAGGGGCTGCTCGCGCTTGTCATTGAGCTGACTCTCGCGCCAGTCGGCGTCCTGCCACTGGTACTGGCCGTGGTCATAGACCACGGAGGCGAACGAGGGGTACTGCTCGCAGTAGAAGCCCACCGGGTCGCTCTTGTGGGGCAGGCGATTGCCCGCCGGGTCTTTCAGTTCGAACTTGTAGCGATCCCCGGCCTTGAGCCCCGGCACGAACAGCACCCAGTGGCCGCACTGGCTGCGCTGCATGGGGTGACGGCGGCCATCCCAGAAGTTGAAATCCCCGATGAGGCTCACCGCCGTGGCGCTCGGCGCGTAGACGGCAAAGCGTACCCCTTCTACCTGCTGGCCGAGGTGCGTCACGGTGCGCAACTGGGCGCCGAGGGTGTGGTAGAGGTTTTCCGGTTGCCAGGTGAGTTCCGCCAGCCCTTCCCAGGCGGCAGCCTGGAACTGATAGGGGTCGATGATGTCGGCACTGGCGTCGGCGTAGGTCGCGATCAGCTGGTAGGGGAAGGGATTCTTGCGGCGGGTGAAAACAGTTTCAAAGAGGCCCGCTTCGTCAGCGGCGGTCAGGGTGGCAACTATCTTGCCTGACTTGAGATCCCTGACCCGGACCTCGAGTGCATCGGGCAACCAGGCGGTGAGTTTCAGGCCTGGCCCATCCGGATTGGCCAGCAGGCCTAGATGGGAGAAGGGATCGGCACAGCGGGCGGCAACCAAACGTTCAACGGGCATCGACATTTCCTTTGATGGCTGAACATCCGCTTCGGCCGAAGCCGAAGCGGATGAAAGTGAGTCACATGTTGGCGTTCAAGGCTCAACGGCTGGCCTCGTCACGGGCCCGGCTCATCTTGCCCGCCAGATTCTTGAGCGCCTCGTCGGCGAAGATATCCTCCAGATCCCGGGAGAGCTTGCGACGCCAGTTGGGGTACTCGTAGCTGGTACCCGGCACGTTGACCGGCTTGTCCATCTCCAGCCAGTCTTCGAGCTGGGTGCTGAACAGGGCACAACTGCCGCGGGACATGTGCAGTTGCAGACCGTGGTTGAGCTCGGTGTTCATGCCGACCCAGTTCACGTCGTGACTGATATTGCCAGAGATGACCCCATGAGCATGCAGGCTGTCAAGGATCCGCTGCTTGGCCTGGTGGCGATCAGCATACAGGGTCTTGAGTACGTCTTCATCCGGGTACAGGCCCAGTTCGCGTCCCAGCGCCAGATCGTCGCAGTGCCAGAAGCCTTTGAGGGTCGGCATGTCGTGGGTGGTCAGGGCGGACATCGCCTGCTCGGCGTAGTGCGCCGGGGAGATGAAGCCGCCATCGTCCTTGGAGCGCTCGAAGAAGAACACCTTGTAGGAGTGGACGCCGTTCTCTTTCAGGGTCACGTCGATCCCCTCCGGCACGGTCCCCAGATCCTCGCCGATCAGCAAGCACTGGTTGCGATGAGACTCGAGGGCCAGGATCCCCAGCAGATCGTTCACCGGATAATAGATGTAGGCCCCCTTGGCGGCCGACTCTCCGGGCGGCACCCACCACAGGCGCAGCAAGGCCATCACGTGGTCGATGCGCAGGGCGCCGCAGGAGCGCATGTTGGCGCGGAACAGATCCACCATGGGCTGGTAGGCGGCCTCGAACAGCTGGTTCGGGTTCATGGGGGGCAGGCCCCAGTTCTGGCCGAGGGGGCCGAGGATGTCGGGCGGTGCACCGACCGAGGCTTTCGGGCAGTAGAGATCCCGGTTTGCCCAGATCTCGGTGGAGCCTTCGGAGACGCCGACCGCCAGATCCCGGTAGATCCCCATCACCATGCCGGCGGCCTTGGCGCGAGCATCGGCCCGGGCCAGCTGCTCGTCAGCCAGGAACTGCAGATAGAGGTAGAAGGCCACATCCTGCTGGTGCTCGGCCATCCAGGCCGCCACTTCGGGGTTGTGGTAATCGCGCAGCGCCTCGGGCCAGACCGGCCAGCCCCAGGCATTCTCGCCCTTGGCATAGAAGTGGGCCTGCAGGGCGTCAAACGCTGCCTGTTGTTGCAGGCTGTCACCGCCGGCAGCCACAAAGGCATCGAACGCTGCCTGACGCTCGGCGCTGAAGCTGGCCTGGTCGAACACCTGGCGCAGCATCCCGATCTTGGTCTGGATGACGCCGGTGTAATCCACATTGTCCTTGACCCGCAGGGAGGTGAGGTGCTGCTGGAAGGCCGGGCTCGCAACTTCCGCTTTCAGGCGATCGTTGCCCAGGAATTCGGGCACCGCTTCCACATCGATATAGGCAACGTTGAGCCAGCGACGGGAAGAAGGGCTGTAGGGGCTGGCACTCTCCGGGTTGGCCGGATAGAGGGCATGAATGGGGTTGAGACCGACGAAGTGGGCTCCCCAGGCGGCGGCATTCTCAACCAGCTGGCCGAGATCGCTGAAATCGCCGATGCCCCAGTTGTGGCGGCTGCGCAGGCAGTAGAGCTGGACGCTCGGGCCCCACACCTTGCGACCATTGGCGATGGGCGCCTGCTTGTAGCAGGACTTGGGGGCGACGATGAGACGCATGGTGGCCAGCGGCTCGTCATTGCCCTCTTCCAGCAGGATGAGCTGGTGATAACCCAGTGCAGGCTGCACATCCAGGGTGACGCGATAGGCCTGACACTCCATCTCCTCGAACTCGGCCACCCCGACCAGCTCACCCTCGATGGGGGTGAGTTGACCGGACAGCACTGCACCCTGCTCCTGCTGGAGCTGCCAGGTGAGGGCATCGTTGACGAATTCGATGGGGAGGCGAACCTCAAGAGTAACGGCGTCGCCGCTGCGTACCACCATCACGGGATCCAGCGCGCGCAGCCAGTGCTGGCGGTGCTCCTGCTCAAGCTGTTCGGACAGGGCGGCCTCGTCATCGACGCGGTAGCCCATGGCGCCCAGCATGGCGGCCTTGCTCTCTTCCGATACCAGGGCCGGCTGGCCCCAGGCATCAACATACTCACTGGCAATGCCTTTGGCGGCAGCCAGCTGTTCAATCAGGGTGGTCATAGTTTGAGAATTCCCGCTGTGGATTCTGTCTACGCTATTTTGTGATTAATTTTTATGGTTGGTACTTGAACATTGGCTCTTTGGCCATGCTAAACCGCGCACATTTTTACATATCTCCCCGGCTGGATGTGTGACCGGGCAGGCACTATTGTTGTTCTCTGCCACCGACTTTGCTGATGATGCATTCAACAAAAGTTGGTAGCCAGTTACATAAACCGAAAATAAATTTCACAGTTTTTCATGATATAGCGCAATTTCGCGCAGATTGTTGGTTGACTCGCGAGGGAGTTCTAGTAAATTTACAAACGGAATTTTCTTTGACTACTGAACAGTTAGGTAACCAATTATGACTATCAAAGTAGGTATTAACGGTTTTGGCCGTATCGGTCGTTTCGTTTTCCGTCTGGCCGCTGAGCGTGCTGACATCGAAGTGGTTGGTATCAACGACCTGATCGACGTTGACTACATGGCTTACATGCTGAAGTACGACTCCACTCACGGTCGCTTCAAGGGCACTGTTGAAGTCAAAGACGGCAACCTGATCGTCAACGGCAAAACCGTACGTGTTACCGCTGAACGTGACCCGGCCAACCTGAAATGGGGCGAAATCGGTGTTGACGTTGTTGCCGAAGCAACCGGTCTGTTCCTGACCGACGAAACCGCTCGCAAGCACATCGCTGCCGGTGCCAAGAAAGTCGTACTGACCGGTCCGTCCAAAGACGCTACCCCGATGTTCGTCATGGGCGTCAACCAGGATTCCTACGCTGGCCAGGACATCGTTTCCAACGCTTCCTGCACCACCAACTGCCTGGCCCCCATCGCCAAGGTTCTGAACGATACCTTCGGTATCGAATCCGGCCTGATGACCACCGTTCACGCTACCACTGCTACCCAGAAGACCGTTGATGGTCCGTCTGCCAAAGACTGGCGCGGTGGCCGCGGTGCGGCTCAGAACATCATCCCGTCCTCTACCGGTGCTGCCAAGGCTGTTGGCGTGGTCATCCCGGAACTGAACGGCAAGCTGACCGGCATGGCCTTCCGCGTTCCGACTCCGGACGTGTCCGTTGTTGACCTGACCGTCAACCTGAAGAAAGAAGCGTCCTACGCTGAAATCTGCCAGGCCATGAAGGCTGCCTCCGAAGGCGCCATGAAGGGCGTGCTGGGCTACACCGAAGACGAAGTGGTTTCCACCGACTTCCTGGGTGAGCGTCAGACTTCCGTGTTCGATGCCAAGGCTGGTATCCAGCTGAATAAGACCTTCGTAAAAGTCGTCTCCTGGTACGACAACGAAATGGGCTACTCCAGCAAGGTTCTGGACCTGATCGCTCACATCTCCAAGTAATTTGGGATGCGCAATCGCGTAGCTTGAAAAAAGGCGGCCAATGGCCGCCTTTTTGTATTCTGAATCACGGACCCTTTCTGAATGTCCCCGAGCACTGGAGCCTTTATGACACCGACACGTACGCTGACTGCCCACTGCACCCTGAGCCAGGATGGCCTGCCCCTGCTGACCATAGACAATGAGCACGCCAGGGCCGAGATAAGCCTGTTTGGCGCCCACGTGCTGCGTTACCAACGCCATGGTGAGCCGGCCTCTCTCTGGCTCAGCGACAAGGCGATACTGGATGGCAGCAAGCCCATTCGCGGCGGCATTCCCCTCTGCTGGCCCTGGTTCGGCCCCTCCCCCGCTCGCGTTGGCAGCGGCAAGCCGGCTCATGGCTTCGCACGCAACTGCCTGTGGACGCTGGATGGGGTCTCCGATCACGGGGATGGCACACTCGTCCACCTCTCCCTGCGTGACAACGATGCCAGCAGGACGCTCTGGCCCCATGCCTTCGAGCTGGAGCTGGACGTACTGGTCGGCAAGGAGCTTTCCCTGGTGCTGACCACCCGCAACACCGGCAAGTCAGCGCTCACCTACAATGCCGCCCTGCACACCTACCTGCAGATCAGTGCGCCGGAAGCGGTGACCGTGACCGGCCTCGGCGAACCCTATCTGGACAAGCTGACCGGCCGAAACGAACTGCAACAGGGCGCGCTGACCGTCACCGCAGCCATGGATCGCATCTACCGCCAGCCCGATGCCATGGTCAGCGTGCAGGATGGTGAGCGCACCACCCGGGTGGTCAACGGCAACCACGACAGCGTGGTGGTCTGGACTCCCTGGCAGGAAGGGGCCAGCGCCATGGCCGACATGAGTGACGACGGTTATCGCACCATGCTCTGTGTCGAGGCGGCCATCACCGCCGAGGACGGGATCACCGTCCCGCCCGACGAGGAGCACAGCTTCTCCACCGTCATCATCTGACGATACAGATGACGGATAAATAAAGAGGGCTCCCGCGGGAGCCCTCTTTGCATCTTGCCATCAGAGTCAGTCAGGCGTTGCCCTGGGTCTTGAGCTTGAGCTCCGCGGCGAAATCCAGCATGCGGTCGAGCGGGACAAGCGCTTTGAGACGCAGTGCCTCATCCACATGGATCTCGTGACGCTCGGCACCGTCGGTCAGGGCTTCCTTGATGGCCACCAGGCCGTTCATCGCCATCCAGGGGCAGTGGGCGCAGCTGCGGCAGGTGGCACCATCGCCGCCGGTGGGCGCCTCCACCATCTCTTTCTCCGGGCAGGCCTGCTGCATCTTGTAGAAGATGCCGCGATCGGTCGCCACGATCAGTTTCTGCTGGGGCAGCTCTTTGGCGGCCTTGATGAGCTGGCTGGTAGAACCCACCGCATCCGCCAGTTCGATGACGGAGGCCGGGGACTCCGGGTGCACCAGCACGGCGGCATCCGGGTTCTGGGCCTTGAGCTCGCGCAGCGCCTTGGCCTTGAACTCGTCGTGCACGATGCAGTGACCCTGCCAGCGCAGCATCTCGGCCCCTGTCTTCTTCTCGATGTAGGCGCCGAGGTGTCTGTCCGGGCCCCAGATGATCTTGTGACCCTGACTGTCCAGATGTTCGACGATCTCCAACGCAATGCTGGAGGTGACCACCCAGTCGGCCCGTGCTTTCACCGCTGCCGAGGTATTGGCATAGACCACCACGATGTGATCGGGGTGGGCATCGCAGAAGGCGGAGAACTGGTCAATTGGACAACCCAGATCAAGAGAGCACTCGGCCTCCAGCGTCGGCATCAGCACCCGCTTGTGGGGGCTCAGGATCTTGGAGGTCTCTCCCATGAAGCGCACACCGGCCACGATCAGGGTCTGGGCCGCATGGTCGCGACCGAAGCGGGCCATCTCCAGGGAGTCACCCACGAAGCCACCGGTGGCTTCTGCCAGGGCCTGGATCTCGGGATCCGTGTAGTAATGGGCAACCAGCACGGCCTGGCGCGCCTCGAGCAGCACCTTGATCTCGGCGATCAGGGTCGCCTTCTGCTCGGGAGTCAGGGGCTGTGGTTTGGCCGGGAAGGGGTAGTCCATCTCGACTACCGGCGGAATACTACTCAGTGCATTGCTCATTGCGACTGTTCCATCAACGCTCGGGAAGGCCAAAATTATAACCAGAAGCCGTGCACAAACCCATCAACAAATCCAGTACAGTACAACTGTCAGGACCCGCTCCGACCATATCGTTGTCATTCTTGCCAAAAGGAGTTGTCGAATGAAACAACGTTCGCTCAAGACCAAGTTGTTGTTGCTCACGCTGGGACTTTTTCTCGCCAGTGGCGTCGCCATGACATGGATACAGTCCTCCTCGCTGAACGGCCTGCGCGATGACATCATGGCGCAGACCCGTGGCGCCCTGGAGCAGGAGGTTTCCCGTTCCCTGCAATTCCAGGCAAAGCGGTATGCCGTGCAGATCGAAGACCAGTTGCAGCAGGCCTATCAGATACCGCTCGGCATGGCGGCGCAGCTTGAAGGAAGCATGGCCCAGCCGGACCAGCGGCTGAGTCGCCCACAAGTGGAGCTCCTGCTTGGCAGCCGCCTGCGCCAGGCAAACGGGATCAGTTCCATCTACGCCCAGTTCGAACCCAACGGTTACGACGGACAGGACGCCGACTGGCAGACGGGTGCCAGCCATTCGGTTGCCGGCAAGGGCAGTCTCGAGGTCTACTTCACCCGGGAACAGAACGGAAACATCGCGCAGCAGACCATAGATGCCGCCACCAGTGACGCCAAGTTCGACACCTCGCGCAATGAATTCGGCATTCGCAACAGCGAGTGGTATCTCTGCGGTCGCGAGACACGTCGCCCCTGCCTGATGGAACCCTACCTCTACGAGATAAGCCCTGGTCAGAAGATGCTGATGACCAGCCTGACGGTGCCCGTCCTCAAGGATGGCAAGTTTGCCGGGATCACCGGGGTCGACATGAACCTGCCCATCTTCCAGCAACTGGCCGAGCACCTTGGCAAGAGCCTCTATGACAACCAGGCCGAGGTCACCCTGGTCAGCAAGGCGGGCTTCATCGTCGGCAGCAACCGCCATTCGGACAAACTGGGGCGCCCCCTGACAGAGGCCGGACTGGTTGCCCCGAATGGACGCCCCGCCGATACCGACAGCGATTTCATCCTGCAGCAGCCCATACGGATCGAGGCTGCCGACAACCAGTGGTGGCTGATGATCAAGGTGCCCAAGGCCCTCGCCCTCAGCCAGGCCAACACCATCAGCCAGCAGCTCGGCAGCCTGTTGCAGGCTACCCAGCAGCAGCAGCTGGTTGCCATCGTTGTCATCACCCTGGTGGCCCTGGGCCTGCTTGTCTGGTTCATCCAGACCATCACGGCGCCCCTCTCCCTCATCAGCCGCCACGTCTCCCACCTCGCCAGCAATGAGGGCGACCTGACCCAGCAGATGCGTATCGACACCCACCAGGAGCTCATCGAGCTCGGCAGGCATCTCAATGCCTTCCTCGGCAAGCTGAGGGCCATGGTGCAGGGCAGCAAGCAGATTGGGCAACAGGTGCATCAGCAGGCCAGGGGCATGAAACAGACGGCCGATGCCATGCGCAGCAGCCTGGATGATCAGAGCCTGGAGCTGGAGAGCGTGGTCAGCGCCATGCACGAGATGAGCACCACGGCAGTCAGCGTGGCGGGCTATGCGGAACAGGCGGCGCAGGAGTCGGAAGCGGCGACCCACCATGTCAGCACGGCCCAGCAGACCTTGAGCAGGGCCCGCAGCGAGATCCATACCCTGGTCGAGGACATGCATCAGGCCGACAAGGCGGTCGCCCAGGTCGCCCAGCGCAGCACCAATATCAGCCACATTCTCGATGTGATCCGGGCCATTGCCGAACAGACCAATCTGCTGGCCCTCAACGCAGCCATCGAGGCGGCTCGGGCCGGCGACATGGGCAGGGGCTTTGCCGTCGTGGCGGACGAGGTGAGGGCGCTGGCCAACAAGACCCGCTCATCCACCGACGAGATAGGGCAGCTCATCGGCAGCCTGCAAACCGAGGTCACCAGCAGCCAGCAGCTGATGAGCACAGGGATCGCCCGCTCGGTGAGCACGGTTGAAGGCACGGAGCAGGCCTTCGAGGCACTCAATCAGGTGGTCACCCAGATCCAGCAGATCCATGATCACATCAGCCAGGTAGCGACCGCCGCCGAGCAGCAGAGTGCCGTGAGCGACACCATCAACCAGAACCTGATGCGCATCGGTGACGCCGCCACCACCCTGGGACAAGAGGCCAATGCCAGCCAGCGCCTGAGCGAGGCACTGGAACAGGCGGCCACCACCCTGGCAAGCGAGCTGGATCGACTGCGAACCTGATGGGAGACGGAAACGAAAAAGCCCGCATCGCTGCGGGCTTTTCAATATGGTGGTCGTTACTGGGCTCGAACCAGTGACCCCCTCCTTGTAAGGGAGGTGCTCTCCCAGCTGAGCTAAACGACCTGGGATATGACTGAAATGATGGTGGGTCGTGCTGGATTCGAACCAGCGACCAATTGATTAAAAGTCAACTGCTCTACCGACTGAGCTAACGACCCATCGAAATCATTTTT
>NZ_JBFOCK010000040.1:0-28274 GCF_040907765.1 Aeromonas sp. s9 | reverse complement strand
CTAAATAGCTGATCCTAATTTCGCTCCAGTTGCATAAGCCCATGTCCATTACCGGGGAACGGGGCGGCATGATCCAGGAAGTAGAACACGCGACGTAATAACTCACCCAATGTGCGGCATTGGTGGTTCCGGGTGATCGTTTCATGGAGGGCATGCCACAGCCGCTCAATCTGGTTCACCCATGGCGAATACACCGGCTGAAAAAGCACGATGAACTTCGGATTTTTTGCCAGCCATCGCTGTGCTTTTTTGCTCTTGTGGATGATGTAGTTATCCAGGATCAGCGTGATGCTCTTGGCGCGCCGATAAGTCCGCTTTAGTGTTTGGAGCAGTGACAAGAACAAGTCCGTGTCTTTGCTATCGCTCGCCACATAGGTCACGTTACCTGTTCCGGCATGCAGGGCGCCAGCGAGGTAATGTTTGCGATTCTGGCCCGGAGTTGCCACTTTCTTCTGCTTCCCTCGCATCATCCAGTCCGCCCCCAGCTTGGGATTTAGGTGGATATCCACCTCATCTTCATAGAACACGGGATGGTCCGCACTGCAGCGTCCCAAGGCCTCATTGATAGCGGCCATTTTCCGCTCTTTATGGGGATCGCGGATGTGCAAAGTGGGCGCGGCCCGGCGCCAGACAATCCCTAGCCTGGGCAGCCATCGCCGTATTGTTGAAGCATGCAATGTCAGGCGCCAACTCCGTTTGAGTTCAAGCGCCATCAGTTCGGTACTCCAACGCGAGCGCTGATATCCGAGCTCCTGTGGAGACAACTGGATCAACAGCTGTAATAGACCCGAGATGTGAGCAAATGGCAGCACCGGCTTGCGCCCCCGAGGCTCGCTTTCAAGCCCCTCCAGACCGTACAAGGTGTACCAGTTCACCCAGCGATTGATCGATGACCGGGCGGCGGCTGTGAGCCGAGAAACAGCCGAGACACTGTGCCCGTCAGCAAGGAGCAAGATGGCGTTGAGCCTCCGGCAGAGATCTTTATCTTTGGTCCGGTGCATCTTGTTGATGATCCGGCGTCGCTCATCATGGTCGGGGAGTGTTAGTATCATTTCGGGCTCGGCTCGTTTGTCGTTTGATTGGTTTGGCGATTAATCAGATCGCACAAACGACGCCGAGTTCCCTTCTTTCCCGGATAAGTGATCTACATTTCGGAACGGTTATTTAGAGGGGCAAGCGGTCGCAGCCGTTTCGGAGAACGCCTTCGGCGGCTACCTCGCCTATCGCTTCGAGGCGGGCGAACAGGGGGTCAGGCTGGAGCGCTTCTTCTCCACCGTGCAGTTCACCGGCTTTCCCCTGGACCGGCTCATCGAGCGGCTGGCGGCAGGGGAGGTGGCCGCCGCCATCGTGCCGGTGTGCCAGCTGGAGCGCATGGAGCGGGAGGGCAAGGTCGCCAGGGGGGCGTTTCGGGTGCTGGACGATCAGGCGCCGGCCGGCTTTGGTTGCCAGAGCTCGACCCGGCTCTACCCCAACTGGTCCTTCGCCAAGACAGAGCGGGCCTCCCCCGCGCTGGCGCTGGCAGTAACCCGCGCGCTGTACGATCTGCCCGCTGATAGCGAGGCGGCCATCGCCGCCGATTCGGCGGGCTGGACCGTGCCCACCAGCGAGCTTGCCATCGACCGCCTGCTCAAGGCGCTGGATCGCCACCCGCTGCAGGGCCCCTGGTGGCAAGCGGCCTGGCACTGGCTGCGCCAGCATCAGCAGTGGGGCTGGGGTGCTTTGGTGCTGGTACTGCTGCTGGGAGGCCACCACCTGCTGCTGCAATACCTGTTCAACCGCAGCCAGCGCCGGCTGCTCAAAGCCCGCCACCAGCTCGAGCAGAAGGGACGCCAGCTGGCACAGGCCAGACGGCTCGCCGAACTGGGCGAACTGGGCGCCAACGTGGCTCACGAGGTCAATCAGCCCCTCAGCGCCATCGCCAACTACAGCCAGGGAGCCTTGTTGCGACTGGACAAATTGGCACAGGATCCGACCCAGTCTGCCGCCCAGGCCTCCCTGCGTCAGGCCCTGGAGCAGATAGGGCTCCAGGTCCAGCGCATCACCCAGACCGTCAACCGGCTCAGAGCCAGGCTGCAAAAGCGCCCTCCCCGCTTCGCGCCTTGCGACCTGCCCACCCTGGTGGCGGAGTTGCGCCCCCTGCTGGAGCAGATGCTGGCGCCCCTCGACGTCGCCTTCACCCTGCACTGGCGAGGCCAGCCGCGCCGGCTCCCTCTGGACGGCACCGGGATGGAGCAGCTGCTGGTCAACCTCATCAAGAATGGCGCCGAGAGTGCAGCGAAGAGAGCGGCGCAGAGGACAGCTAAGAGTGCAGCGAAGAGTGCGCGCCCCGCTGTTCACTCCCCTGCTCACCCCACTACGCAAGCACCGGCACAGGAGCCTGCCCGGGTCGAGCTGCTGATCGCCTTCGAGGCCCAGAGCCTGCTGCTGGAGATCCGCGACAACGGCGCCGGCCTGAAGGTCCCCACGACCGAACTTCAGCAGGCGTTTTACAGCGACAAGCCGGACGGCATGGGGCTGGGGCTGGCCATCTGCCGGGAGGTGGTCGAGAGCCATCGCGGCCAGTTCAGCCTGGAGAACCTGAGCCCCCACGGCTGCCTGGCCCGGGTCACCCTGCCCGTGCCGCCACCCGAGGATCACACCTCAGCCACCCCCACCCACCATCCAACACCGAGTAACTGAGATGACGTTTCCCTCCCGCCCCCCGCTCTATCTGGTCGATGACGACGAGGCCGTGCTCGACTCCCTGCGCTACATGCTGGAGAGCTGCGACGAGCGACAGCTGTTCAGCTTTACCGATGGCGAGCGCTTCCTGGCCGAGGTCGATCTGCACCAGCCCGCCTGCCTCATCCTCGACTGCCGCATGCCGGGGCTCTCTGGCCCCGAGGTCCAGCAGCGGCTGAAGGCGGCCCAGAGCCCCATCGCCATCCTGTTTCTCACCGGCCACGGCGAGGTCCCACTGGCGGTGGAATCCCTCAAGCTGGGGGCGGTGGATTTCTTGCAAAAACCGGTGCAGCTGGCCCCCCTGCTCGCCGCCATCGAGCGGGCCGAGCAGGCGACGCAGGCGGCGGCCACCCGCCTCGCCCATCTGTCCGCCTTTGAGCGCCTCACCCCGCGCGAACGCCAGTTGTTGCAGCTCATCGCCCGGGGCCACAAGAACCAGCAGATAGCGCAGGATCTCTGCATTTCGGTTCGCACCGTCGAGGTGTGCCGCGCCAGCCTGATGAAACGCCTGGCGGTGAACTCCCTCGCCGAGATGCTGTTGCGCTACGCGCAGGTGAACGAACACCCCTGAGTGGCCTGCAACCGTACAAAACGGGCCGAGATCACACATTTGGCGCTTCGATGGCGGTAGAGTGCCCTCTTCTCTTCACCAGGATCGCCCGGGTCCTGCGCCTTGTTTCGAGGACACATCATGGAACTGCTTCTGCTCAGCAACGGTAAAACCACAGAACACCCCGGCCTGCTCGGCTGGGCCCGCGACCGGGTGCAAACCCTGCTCGCTCGCAACCAGGTCAAGCGCATCCTGCTCATCCCCTACGCGGTGATCCGCAGCGACTGGGATGCCCGCGCCCGGGAGCTCACCGAGAGTCTGGGGGTGGACGCCATCAGCATCCATCACTTCGACGATCCGGTGGATGCCATCAACCGGGCCGACGCCATCTTCATCAGCGGCGGCAATACCTGGCTCCTGAACCAGCGGCTGCACGAGTATGGTCTGGTGGTCCCAATCCAGGGTGCGGTGCGCGAGCGGGGCGTGCCCTATGTGGGCTGGAGCGCCGGCTGCAACGTGGCCACCCCCAGCATCCGCACCACCAACGACATGCCGGTGTGCAGCGCCGTCGTGCTGCCTGCGCTGGGGCTCTTCCCCGTGCAGATCAACCCCCACTATCTGGACGCCAGCATCAGCGGCCACATGGGGGAGACCCGGGACGAGCGTCTGGCCGAATTCTGCGCCATCAACCCGAGCGAATCCGTGGTGGCCCTGCGCGAGGCGAGCCTGTTGCAGATCGGCGGCGATCACATCGAGTACTGGAGTGCCCGGGGCGAGACCTTCAAGATCTTCAAGCACGGCGAGCCCGTCCGGGAATACGGGGACGCTGCGCCTCTGGCAGCGCTCACCCCCTTCACGCCGGCACGCTGATCCTGCCAAACGACAGAGGGATGGCCTGCGCCATCCCTCTTTCTTTGTTGCTCACCCCTTCGTGATTCACTCCAGAATGGCCATCTCCTCCCGAGAGCCGCTGCGCCCGGGAGCCCTCAGCAACACCACCAGCGGCACGGCGCACAGGCTGACCCACATCATCAGGCGAAAATCCTGCAGGTAGGCGAGCAGGCTGGCCTGCCGGGTCACCTCGCCGTTGATCATGGCCAGCCCCTTCGGCGTCATCAGCTCCGCCATGCCCCCGCCCTGATGCAGGTTGACATTGAACGGGGTGATGTAGGCGGCGAACGCCTCGTGGTTCATCTGGGATCGCTGTGCCAGATAGGTGATCACTACCGAGATGCCGATGCTGCTGCCGATGTTGCGCACCAGGCTGAACAGCGCCGTCCCCTCGTTGCGATAGCGCGGCGCCAGGGTCGCAAAGGTGATGGTGGAGAGTGGCACGAAGATGAAGCCGAGCCCCAGCCCCTGGATGATGCCGGTGCGCACTATGTCCCAGCTGCCGATGTCCGTGTTGAACAGGGTCATCTCCCACATGGAGAAGCTGGTGAGCAGCAGCCCTGACAGGATGAGGTAACGGGCGTCCACCCGGCCCGACAGCCTGCCCACCAGCATCATGGCAACCATGGTGCCCACCCCGCGCGGGGCGAGCAGGTAACCCACGTCGATCACCGGGTAACCCATCAGTCCCTGCATGAAGGGAGGCAGCAGCGTCATGGTCGCCAGCAAGATGATGCCGACGATGAAGATGAAGAGCAGACCGACGCTGAAGTTGCGATCCCGGAACAGGGCCGGTTCTATATAGGGGTGCGGGTGGGTGAAGATATGCACCACGAAGAGGTAGAACGCCATCACCATCAGGGCGGTCTCGATGACGATCTCCCGGCTGGCGAACCAGTTCTGGGACTCTCCCCTGTCCAGCGCCATCTGCAACGCCCCGATGCCGAGACTCAGCAGGGCGAACCCCAGCAGATCGAAGCGGCGGCTGGCATCGATCTTCGTCTCCTCGATGAAGGCGGCAAGCCCGAACCAGGCCAGCAGGCCGAACGGCAGATTGATGTAGAAGACCCAGCGCCAGTTGTAGTACTCGGTGAGCCAGCCCCCCAGCGAGGGCCCCAGAATGGGGCCCACCATGACCCCTATCCCCCAGAGCGCCATGGCGGAGCCGTGCTTCTCTGGCGGGTAGGTGTCCAGCAGCACCGCCTGTGAGAGGGGCACCAGACTGGCACCGAAGATCCCCTGAAGCAGGCGGAACAGCACTATCTGATCCAGGCTCTGGGCCGCGCCGCACAACATGGAGGCAACGGTAAAGCCCGCCACCGACCACATGAACAGCCTTTTGCGGCCAATTCTTGCCGAAATGAAACCGGTCAGCGGCATGAAGATGGCGGCCGCCACTATGTAGGAGGTGAGCACCCAGGAGATCTGATCCTGGGTCGCCCCCATGGCTCCCTGCATGTGGGGGAGGGCCACGTTGGCGATGGTGGTGTCCAGCGCCTGCATGATGGTTGCCACCATCACCGACAGGGTGATGAAGGTGCGACGGGAAGCCTGGTCGGCCTGCCCTGTGGCTGCGCTCGTCATATCAACCTCGACCTGACAGGCCAGGCAGGGTGCGCTGATGGCCGGTGTCTATCTCGGCGGTGGCACTCAGACCCGCCCTCAGGGTGGGCTGATCCGCTCCCGAATCCAGCTTGATCCGCACCGCCACCCGCTGGGCGATCTTGACCCAGTTGCCGGTGGCGTTCTGGGCCGGGATCACCGAAAACTCGGAGCCTGTGGCCGGGCTAAGGCTCTCCACCACACCGGTCCAGTGCGCATCGGGGTAGGTATCCACACTGATGTCCACCTTTTGACCGGGCTGCACATGGGTCAGCTCCGTCTCGGTGAAGTTCGCCTCCACCCAGGGGGTGTCGGTCTCCACCAGCATCATGGCGGTCATGCCCACCAGACTGTACTGGCCGGGCTTGGGCAGCTGGCTGGCGATGCCGTTGGCGGGGGCATAGATGGTGGTGCGAGCCAGATCCAGCCTGGCCTTGGCCAACTCGGCCGCGGCCTCCTGATAGGCGGGCTGCTGCTCCACCGGCAGGTTCACGTCCCCGCTGAGGGAGGCTTCAATCTTCTTGAGCCCCTCCTCCAGCGCCACCTGCTGCTGGGCGGTCTGTATGGTGAGCTGGCGGGCATCGTCGTAATTGGCGGTGGAGGTGAAGTGCCTGGTCACCAGATCCGCCTGGCGACGCTCCTCCTTCAGGGCATAAGCATGGCGGGTGCGGGCCACGGCGATCTCCGCCTGCTGGCCGCGATAACTGGTCTGCAGCGCCACCAGATCGGTGCGCACCTTCGCAAGTTCCGCCTCGGCCTTGGCCACGGCGACCCGGAAGGACTCCTGATCCAGCTCGAACAGCGGCTGGCCGGCCCAGACCTGCTGGTTTTCCTCGACGAACACCTTGGCCACCCGGCCCAGCACCTCGGTGCTGATGGGGACCTTGTCCGCCTTCACATAGGCGTTGTCCGTCTCCACATAGCGCCCGCCCTGCAGGTAGATAACGCCCGCGCCGATCAGGGCCAGTGCCGGCACCACCACCAGCAACAGCAGGCGGGTGCGGCGCCGGTTGGCGGCGGGACGGGAGGAAGAGGAGGAATCAGTGGTCATGATATGGCTCCACGTTGGTTGGCATCACAGGAAAGCATCAGAGGTGGCCGAGGTTGGCACGCAGGATCTTGAGGGAGCGGCACAGCGCCTCGGTCGCCTCCTCCCCCAGCTCGCCGATGGCCCTCTGATGCACCAGATCGGACGCCTGTTTGATCATCGCCAGATAGGGGGTGGCCCCTTCGGTCAGATGGAGCTGATAGGCACGCCTGTCATGGGGGTCGCTGCGCCGCTCCACCAGACCGTTGTCGGCCATCTGATCGAGCTGGCGCGCCAGCGTGATGGGCTGGATGTCCAGCCGCTCGGCGAGATCCACCTGGCGTATGCCCTCGCTGCGTGCAATGTGCACCAGAGCCCTGGCCTGGGCCAGGGTGAGGCAGCTTCCCTCCAGCTGCTGCTGGAACTGGCGGCGCATCAGGCGCTGGACGTCGCCGATGAGAAAGCCAAGGGTGTCCGGTTGTTTGTTCATGATATGCAAGCCATATAGTAAGTTTTACTTATTATATACAAAGCGTATCCATGTGCAAGCTGGCCCCGGCCGCCGTTTGGGTTCATGCTGGGTGCCACCACCTCAACGGCAGGAGACACGTCATGGATATCAGGATGGAGCGGGACAGCCTGGGGGAGATAGCCGTCCCGGCGGACAGGCTCTGGGGGGCCCAGACCCAGCGCTCTCTGCATCACTTCAACATCTCGGGGGAGCGCCAGCCCATGGAGATCATCCATGCCCTGGCCCGCATCAAGTCCGCCTGCGCCCGGGTCAACCACGCCCTGGGGCTGCTCCCCGCCCGCAAGGCCCAGGCCATCATGGCCGCTGCCGACGAAATCCTGCGCGGCCTGCACGACGCCGAGTTTCCCCTGATGGTGTGGCAGACCGGCTCCGGCACCCAGACCAACATGAACCTCAACGAGGTACTGGCAAACCGGGCCAGCGAACTGCTCGGCGGCCCCCGGGGGGAAGCGCGGCTGGTACATCCCAACGACGAGGTAAACAAGAGCCAGTCCAGCAACGATGTCTTCCCTAGCGCCATGAACCTGGCGGCAGTCACCGCCATCACGCAGCGGTTGCTGCCGGCCCTCGCTGCCCTGAAGCAGACCCTGGCAGGCAAGGCCGCCGCCTTCGACCACATCGTCAAGATTGGCCGCACCCATTTGCAGGATGCCACTCCCCTCACCCTGGGCCAGGAGATCTCCGGCTGGGTCGCCCAGCTTGAACAGGGGGAGCGCCATCTACGGGCCGCCCTGCCCCATCTGTGCGAGCTGGCGCTCGGCGGCACCGCCGTGGGCACCGGCCTCAACTGCCCTCCAGGCTTTGCCGAGGCGGTGGCCAGAACCCTGGCCGAGCAGACCGGCCTGCCGCTGGTGAGCGCCCCCAACAAGTTCGAGGCCCTGGCGGCGAGTGACGCCCAGGTTCACGCCCACGGCGCCCTCAAGACGCTGGCGGCCTCCCTCATGAAGATCGCCAACGACGTGCGCTGGCTGGCGAGCGGCCCCCGCAGCGGGCTGGGGGAGCTGCTCATCCCCGAGAACGAGCCTGGATCCTCCATCATGCCCGGCAAGGTCAACCCGACCCAGAGCGAGGCCCTCACCATGCTCTGCGCCCAGGTGATGGGCAACGATGTGGCCATCAACATCGGCGGTGCCAGCGGCAACTTCGAGCTCAACGTGTTCAGGCCGATGATCGCCTACAACGTCCTGCAGAGCGTGCGGCTGCTGGCGGACGGCATGCAGAGCTTCCACGACCACTGCGCCGTCGGCATCACCCCGAACCAGGCCAGGATCGACGATCTGCTCTCCCGCTCCCTGATGCTGGTGACGGCCCTCAACCCCCATATCGGCTATGACAAGGCGGCCGAGATCGCCAAGCGGGCGCACCATCAGGGGCTGAGTCTGCGGGAGGCGGCCATTGCCTCTGGCCACCTCAACGCGGAGCAATTCGATGCCTGGGTGATCCCCGCTGACATGGTGGGTCGCACGCCATAACGCAGTTCAGCTGAGCGATAATCCGAGCCCGGGTGATCCCCGCTGACATGGTGGGCCGCACGCCATAAGGCAGCGCAGCGCACGGCAATCCCATGCCCGGGGCATACCAGCGCAGGTGGCGGGGCGCAGCAAATAGGAACCGTGATGGGCAATAAAGATGAAAAGGGCGCCATGGCGCCCTTTTCATTGCAGATCTGCCGTCAGGTCTTGCTCTGGCAGTTGAACATCCAGTGGGTGCCGAATTTGTCCACCAGGGATCCGAAATAGTCACCCCAGAACATCTCCGCCAGCGGCATCTCCACCTTGCCTCCCTCGGCCAGGGCCGCGAACAGGCGATCGGTCTCGCCCCGGCTGTCCGGCTCCAGGTTGAGGTAACTGTTGTTGCCCTGCACCAGGGTGAACCCCATGCTGGCCGGAGCATCCGTGCCCATCAGCACGTGGCCCCCAAGGATGGGCAGGGCCACATGCATCACCAGCTCCCCGTCCTCCTCCGACAAAGGGGGCTGGCCCGGGCAACCCGGGGACTCCTTGAACCTGTGGATGGGGCCGCTGAAGTCACCGCCGAACACTTCGCGATAGAAGAGGAAGGCAGCCTCCGTCTCCCGGGCAAAATTGAGATAGGTACTGACACGCGCCATGGGTTTCTCCTTGTCACCGATAGCTGGCCCCTGTGGCCAGCTAACAGCATAGAAGAGCACGGGGCTCTGTCAGGTGGCGATCCGGTCCCCCTCCCCGCATGGGGAGCCGTGATCACCGCCCCACCTCGGTCTAACCCCCAAAAGTGCAACCACATTTGCAAGGGGTTGCACCTCACATCAGCATTCATAAGATGCATTGCCAACCCATTAATAATGCTGTGAAAAGCGGACAAGCGGCGGGTTTGAAAGGAGTCTGATGGAGACCGGATTCATGGAGGAATTCAACAATGTAACCAATACATTAAAATTTCTTGCTTGAAGGTTGCACCTGGTTGCACCATCATCGGCGAAATTTAACCGTCCGGTAATATTGTTACCTTCTAGACACAGGAAGTCCCATGGCCACTACCACCCTCGGCGTCAAACTCGATGAAGCGACCCGCGACCGCCTCAAACAGGCTGCGCAGACCCTGGATCGCACTCCCCACTGGCTGATCAAGCAAGCCATCTTCACCTATCTGGAGCAACTGGATCGCGGTCTGACCCCGCCCGAGCACTCCGGGCTGGCTGCCGCCGCCGGGGAAGAGGCCGTAGAGACCCTGACCGAGCAGGGCATCCAGGTCTTCCTCGAGTTTGCCGAGAGCATTCTGCCCCAGTCCGTGCTGCGGGCCGCCATCACGGGGGCTTATCGTCGCCCCGAGACCGAAGCCGTCCCCATGCTGCTGGAGCAGGCCCGTCTGCCCAAGGAGAAGGCTGACGCGACCCAGAAGCTGGCCATGGGCATCGCCGAGAAGCTGCGCAACCAGAAGAGCGCCAGCGGCCGTCAGGGCCTGGTCCAGGGACTGCTTCAGGAGTTCTCACTCTCCTCCCAGGAAGGGGTGGCCCTGATGTGCCTGGCGGAGGCGCTCCTGCGCATCCCCGACAAGGCGACCCGGGATGCCCTCATCCGCGACAAGATAAGCGGCGGCAACTGGAGCCAGCACCTGGGTCAGAGCACCTCATTGTTCGTCAACGCGGCCTCCTGGGGTCTGCTCATCACCGGCAAGCTGGTGGCCACCCACAACGAGGCGGGCATGAACAGCTCCCTCAAGGGACTCATCGGCAAGGGGGGTGAGCCGCTCATCCGCAAGGGCGTCGACATGGCGATGCGCCTGATGGGTGAACAGTTCGTCACCGGCGAGACCATCGCCGAGGCGCTGGCGAACGCAGGCGGCATGGAGAGCAAGGGGTTCCGCTACTCCTACGACATGCTGGGGGAAGCGGCCCTGACCGAGGAGGACGCCAAACGCTATCTGGCCTCCTACGAGCAGGCCATCCACGCCATCGGCAAGGCCTCCCACGGTCGCGGCATCTACGAGGGGCCGGGTATCTCCATCAAGCTCTCCGCCCTGCATCCGCGCTACAGCCGCGCCCAGTACGATCGCGTCATGGAGGAGCTCTATCCCACCTTGCTGGGCCTGACCCAGCTCGCCAGGCAGTATGACATCGGCATCAACATCGACGCCGAGGAGGCCGATCGGCTGGAGATCTCCCTCGATCTGCTGGAGAAGCTCTGCTTCGATCCATCCCTCGCCGACTGGAACGGCATCGGCTTCGTCATCCAGGCCTACCAGAAGCGCTGCCCCTATGTGATCGACTACGTCATCGATCTCGCCAAGCGCAGCCGTCACCGCCTGATGATCCGTCTGGTGAAGGGCGCCTACTGGGACAGCGAGATCAAGCGCGCCCAGCAGGAAGGGCTGGAAGGCTACCCGGTCTACACCCGCAAGCCCTACACGGATGTCTCCTACCTCGCCTGCGCCCGCAAGCTGCTGGCGGTGCCCGAGGCCATCTATCCCCAGTTCGCCACCCACAACGCCCACTCCCTGTCTGCCATCTATCAGCTGGCGGGTCAGAACTACTACCCGGGCCAGTATGAGTTCCAGTGTCTGCACGGCATGGGTGAACCGCTCTACGAACAGGTGGTCGGCAAGGTGGCCGACGGCAAGCTGGGTCGCCCCTGCCGCATCTATGCCCCGGTAGGCAGCCACGAGACCCTGCTCGCCTACCTGGTGCGCCGCCTGCTGGAGAACGGGGCCAACACCTCCTTCGTCAACCGCATCGCGGACAACAACATCTCCCTCTCGGATCTGGTGCAGGATCCGGTGCAGCAGATCGAGCAGATGGCCGCCCGTGAAGGGGCCCTGGGTCTGCCCCATCCGCGCATCCCCCTGCCCCGGGATCTCTACGGCGAGGCGCGCCCGAACTCCGCAGGTCTGGATCTCGCGAACGAGCACCGCCTGGGGTCACTCTCCGCCGCCCTGCTCGCCAGCACCAACACCGCCTATCAGGCCGTGCCCATGCTGGGTTGCGATACCGAGGCGCCGACCCAGTTCCAGCCCGTGCTCAACCCGGCGGATCACCGCGATGTCGTCGGTCAGGTGAGCGAAGCCACGGTAGCGCTGGTGGACAAGGCTCTCGCCTGCTCCCTCACGAGCGGCCAGATCTGGCAGTCCACCCCGCCAGCCGAGCGGGCCGCCGTGCTGGACAGGGCCGCCGACCTGATGGAATCCGAACTGCAACCCCTGATGGGCCTGCTGGTTCGCGAATCCGGCAAGACCTTCGCCAACGCCATCGCCGAGGTGCGCGAAGCGGTGGACTTCCTGCGCTACTACGCCGCCCAGGCGCGCAACCACTTCGCCAACGACACCCACAGACCGCTCGGCCCCGTGGTCTGCATCAGCCCCTGGAACTTCCCGCTGGCCATCTTCAGCGGCCAGGTGTGCGCGGCCCTGGCCGCCGGCAATACGGTGCTGGCCAAGCCTGCCGAGCAGACCCCCCTCATCGCGGCACAAGCGGTGCGCATCCTGCTGGAAGCGGGGGTTCCCGCCGGTGCGGTGCAACTGCTGCCGGGCCGTGGTGAGACCGTGGGTGCGGCGCTCATCGCGGACGAACGGGTGCGCGGCGTCATGTTCACCGGCTCCACCGAGGTGGCGGGCATCATCTCCCGCAACCTGGCCGGTCGCCTCGACGCCCAGGGTCGCACCATTCCCCTCATCGCCGAGACCGGCGGCCAGAACGCCATGATCGTCGACTCCTCCGCCTTGACCGAACAGGTGGTGATGGATGTCATCTCCTCGGCGTTCGACAGCGCCGGTCAGCGCTGCTCCGCCCTGCGAGTGCTGTGCGTGCAGGATGACGTGGCGGATCGGGTGATCCGGATGCTCAAGGGCGCCATGGCCGAGTACAAGGTCGGCAGCCCCGAGCACCTCTCCACCGACATCGGCCCCGTCATCGACGCCGAGGCCAAGGCCAACATCGAGCGCCACATCAAGGCCATGGGCGACAAGGGGCGCAAGGTGCACCAGATCGCCCGCACCCAGGGGGATGCCTGCAGCCGCGGCACCTTCGTGCTGCCGACCCTGATCGAGCTCGACAGCCTGGACGAACTGGGGCGCGAAGTGTTCGGCCCTGTGCTGCACCTGGTCCGCTACCCGCGCACCCGGCTCGGGGAGTTGCTCGAGCAGATCAACGCCAGCGGCTACGGCCTGACCCTGGGTGTTCATACCCGTATCGACGAGACCATCGCCCAGGTGGTGAACGTGGCCAAGGTGGGCAACCTCTACGTCAACCGCAACATCGTGGGCGCCGTGGTCGGGGTGCAACCCTTCGGCGGGGAAGGGCTTTCCGGCACTGGTCCCAAGGCCGGTGGCCCGCTCTACATGTATCGCCTGCTCGGCGCCCGCCCCCAGGAGGCGGTGGCCAACCAGCTGCACCAGGAGTCCGGTGCCCTGCATGCCGAGGCGAAAGCCCCCCTCGTGGCCCTGCGCGGCTGGGCGAGCAAGCAGGATCCGGCCCTCGCCGCCCTGTGCGATCACTACGCCGCGCTCTCCCAGAGCGGCCGTACCCAGCTGCTGACCGGCCCCACCGGCGAGCGCAATAGCTACAGCCTGCTGCCACGGGAACGGGTGCTCTGTCTTGCCCAGGAGAAGGCCGACCTGCTGGCCCAGCTGGCCGCCTGTCTGGCGGTCGGCAGCCAGGTGCTGCTGCCGGACGATGCCCAGACACGCTCCCTGCTCTCTTCCCTGCCGACCGAGGTGCGGGATCCCATCGCGCTGGTGGCGGACTGGGCCACGGGAGAGACGGACTTCGATGCCCTGCTGCACCACGGCGACTCGGATCAGTTGCGGGAGGTGAGCAAGCTCGCCGCCGCGCGCCAGGCAGCCCGTAACGGCGCCATCATCGGCGTGCACGGCCTGCATCGCGGCGAGACCGACATCCCGCTGGAGCGCCTGCTCATCGAGCACGCCCTCTCGGTCAACACCGCCGCCGCCGGTGGCAACGCCAGCCTGATGACCATAGGCTAAGCGCCACATAGTGACGGAGACTCAAGCCCCGCAGATGCGGGGCTTGTTCTTTCGTCTCTGGGACACGCCCATGAAAAAGGCCGCCCTTGTCGGGGCGGCCTTTTTGTTCTCCCTTCCCCCCTTGCGGGAGAAGGGTCGGGGATGAGGGGCGACTCGCCTACACATACTCCATAAACACCCGGGAAGTGAGCTTGGTGATGAGCTCATAGGGAATGGTGCCGATCTGGTCGGCCACCCGCTCCACCGGCAGCCCTTCCCCCCAGAGCACCGCCTCGTCACCGGCCTTGTCGGTGGCGCCGGGGCCGAGATCCACTGTCGTCATGTCCATGGAGACGCGACCCACCAGAGGCACGATGCGGCCGTTGACCAGCACAGGTGTGCCGTTGGGGGCCATGCGCGGATAGCCGTCGCCGTAACCGATGGCAATGACCCCGAGCCGGGTATCGCGATCCGACACCCAGTTGGCGCCATAACCCGCCGGCTCGCCCGCCTTGTGATCCCGCACCGCGATCAGTTGTGTCTTGAGGGTCATCACCGGCTGCAGGTCGTAATCCGCCGCCACCGTATTAGGGAAGGGGGAGACGCCGTAGAGGATGACGCCGGGGCGGATCCAATCGCAGTGGGAATCCGGCCAGGCCAGGATGCCCGCCGAGTTGGCCATGGCCCGCTCGCCCTTGAGCGGCGCGGTCAGCTGGCTGAACAGGTCGATCTGCTCGCGGGTGGTGGGCTGCTCCAGCTCATCGGAGCGGCTGAAGTGGGTCATGACGTTGAACGGCTGCACCACGTTCTTGCACTTGCCGAGGCGCTCGATAAAAGCGGGCATCTCCTCGGCCCGTACCCCGAGGCGGTGCATGCCGGTGTCGAGCTTGAGCCAGGCCACCACGGGGGCAGGCAGCTCCGCCTGCTCCAACGCTTCGAGCTGCTCCCAGGTGTGCACCGCGGTCTGCAGGTTGTTGGCCGCCAGCACCGGCAGGTCGGCGGCGCTGAAGAAGCCCTCCAGCAGCACGATGGGCTTGACCACGGCGCAGGAGCGCAGCATCAGCGCCTCTTCGATGCGGGCCACCGCGTAGGCGTCCGCATCCACCAGGGTGCGGGCGACCGGCAGCAGGCCGTGGCCATAGGCGTTGGCCTTGACCACGGCAATGATCTTGCATTGAGGGGCGTGGCGTTTCACCACGGCGAGGTTGTGGCGCAGGGCCGCTGTGTTGATCTGGGCGATAGCCGCTTTCATCTGTTTTCCCTTACGAGGGCATGATAATCAGGCACCGGGTGGTGTCAGCCCTCAAATCTCATCGTCTAAGGCCGGACCGGCAGAATTGTCGAACCGGGAAAACTGTTTATGGATGCCGGGAGCAGGCTCCCGACTTAGTAGTCATCGTCAAACGCCGGGCCCGCGTAGTTGTCAAAACGCGAGAACTGACCCTGGAAGGTGAGCCGCACTCGTCCTATGGGGCCGTTACGCTGCTTGCCGATGATGATCTCGGCGATCCCCTTGTCGGGGCTGTCGTCGTGATAGACCTCGTCGCGGTAGATGAACATGATCAAGTCCGCATCCTGCTCGATAGAGCCGGATTCCCGCAGATCCGAGTTGACCGGGCGCTTGTCGGCCCGCTGTTCCAGGCTCCGGTTGAGCTGGGAGAGCGCCACCACGGGGCACTGCAACTCTTTCGCCAGCGCCTTGAGGGAGCGGGAGATTTCACCGATTTCCAGAGTACGGTTGTCAGACAGCGCCGGCACCCGCATCAGTTGCAGGTAGTCCACCATGATCATGCTGATGCCGCCGTTGTCCCGCGCCACCCGACGGGCACGGGAGCGCACTTCGGTCGGGGTGAGGCCGGAGGAGTCGTCGATGTACATCTTCCCCTTCTCCAGCAGCAGCCCCATGGTGGAAGAGAGCCGCGCCCAATCCTCGTCGTCGAGCTGGCCGGTCCGCACCTTGGTCTGGTCGATGCGGCCCACCGAGGCGAGCATACGCATGATGATCTGCTCGGAGGGCATCTCGAGGGAGAAGATCAGCACCGGCTTGTCGGCGGTGAGGGCCGCGTGCTCGCACAGGTTCATGGCAAAGGTGGTCTTGCCCATGGAGGGACGGGCGGCGACGATGACCAGATCCGAACGCTGCAGGCCGGCGGTCATCTTGTCCAGATCGTTGTAGCCGGACGACACGCCGGTCACCCCGTTGTGGGGGGTCTTGAACAGCTCTTCAATCTTGTCGACGGTCTGCTCGAGGATGAGCTTCAGGGGCTGGGGGCCCTCGTTGGCGCTGGTGCGCTGCTCGGCGATCTGGAACACCTTGCTCTCGGCAAGATCCAGCAGATCGTTGGAGGTACGGCCCTGGGGCTCGTAGCCCGCTTCGACTATCTCGTTGGCGACCGAGATCATCTCCCGCACCACCGCCCGCTCACGCACGATCTCGGCGTAGGCACTGATGTTGGCGGCACTCGGGGTGTTCTTGGCGATCTCCACCAGATAGGCGAAGCCACCGGCCTCTTCCAGTTGCTCGGAGCGCTCGAGCTCCTCCTGCAGAGTGATGAGGTCGATGGGGTTGCCCGCGTTGGAGAGGCGGGTCATGGCCTGGAAGATCAGGCGGTGCGGGCGGCTGTAGAAATCCTTGTCGATCACCCGTTCGGCGACCCGATCCCAGGCCTCGTTGTCCAGCATCAGGCCGCCCAGTACGGACTGTTCGGCCTCAAAAGAGTGGGGAGGTACTTTCAGCTGTTGTGTCTTGGCGTCTTTTTTCGCCGTCACTTGCTCTGCCATACACATAAAAACCGCAGCGGGAAGGGGACGGGAATTTTACAAAAGAAACCCCGCCATCGCGAGTGCTAATACGTCCCGTCATCGCATCCGGCGACAAGACGGGACCCAGGCCTCGTCAGCGTCATCCACTTGTGCGCCGCAGACCTGCCTCACAGTACGAGAAAGGGCCAGACCAGGGTCTGATCCTTCGTTCTTGCTCTTTGTTTGTTGCGCAGCCTGCGCACCGAGCGACTCGGCCGTCTGTGTCTCATGGGCGCCTCCCCTGTCGGACGACTCAATCTGTTCATGAATAATTCATGCCATCCGTGATAATCATACCCGCAAGCTGCAACACAAAAAGGGACTGGCAGCCTGCCATGCGCCTCGCTGAGCTTGCACAAGCAGAGCATGCCCCCACCTACATGAGAGTGAAAGAGTCAAAATGAAAAAGATGCTGACCCTGTTTGCCCTGATCCTGGCCATTGGCCTTGGGGCACCCATCGCCGAGGCCAAGAAACTTGGTGGCGGCAAATCCTTTGGCAAGAGCTACAAGACGGCTCCGGCCCAACCTGCAGCCAAGCCGGTCGACACCAAGAACCCGACCGTGGGCGCCCAGGCACCCAAGAAAGGCGGCATGATGGGCGGCCTGCTGGGTGGTCTGCTGGCCGGCGGCCTGTTCGCCTACCTGCTGGGCAGCGGTGCCTTCGAAGGTCTGCAAGGGATGGACTTCCTGCTGATCGCCCTGCTGGCACTGGGCGGTGTCTTCCTGTTCCGAGCCCTGCGCAGGAACAAGGCGGCAGCGGCCCAGCCACAGACGGCCTATGCGGGCTATCAACCGCCCCAGAGCGCGGCCCCCCAGCAGTTCGAGCAGAGCCACAGCGCCCCGCAGGCCACCGGTTTTGCCGACAGCGACGTGCCCTTCCGTCTGCCCCCGGGCTTTGACATGAACGGCTTCCTGGCCGGTGCCCGCGATCACTACCGCACCCTGCAAGAGGCCTGGAACAAGAACGACCTGGAGAAGATCCGCGAGTACGTGAGCCCCGAGCTGTTCGAGCACCTCAAGGCCGAACGCGCCGAGCTCTCCGGTGAGCAGCACACCGAGGTGATGTACGTGGACACCCAGCTGGTCCGTGCCGACTACGGCAGCGACTGGGCCCAGGTGAGCGTGCGCTTCAGCGGCCGCTACATGGATCGTCAGGAGCAGGTCGAGGAGGACATCAAGGAGGTGTGGCACCTCGAGCGTGATCTCGCCAAGGACAATGCCCCCTGGCATATCGTCGGCATCGAGCAGCTCTAAGGCTCAACCGACCCATTTCATCAAGGCGACCTCAGGGTCGCCTTTTTATTGCCATCAGATCGTGTCATGCCCTATTTCGGGGCAGCTTCCCGTGGCCGGATATATTTCCCGAGAGACACTGCTGATGACATTGAAAATAAAAAAGAGAGGCAGCCATGGCTGCCTCTCTTTTTTATTGGCTCGGGGTGCAGGGATTATTTGCAACCCTCTACCGAGGTGGAGTTGATATAGCTGACCTCGCCGGCCGGCTGATAATCGGCGACCTGAATGGTCTTCTTCGCCGCGATATAATCCTTCAGCACACCGGCATCCACCAGACCGGCATTGATGGTGTCGATCTTCGGATAACCGTCACCACCGGCCGCGCTGAAGCTCGGGATGGAGAAGCTGTAGGTTGCTGCCGGATCGAAGGCCTTGCCGCCGATGGTGGCGATGTCCACGCTCTTGGCCTGGCAATCCACCGTCATCTTGATGCCGCCGAACTGGGCATAGCCACCGGTATTGGCGGTCTTGGTCGCGACCTGACCCAGGTAGGTCAGCAGCTCGTTGCCGCTCATGGTCGCCTTGTTGACGGTGTTGCCGAACGGATGCACGGTCAGCACGTCACGGTAGCTGATGTCCCCTGCCGCGATGGAGGCACGCACCCCGCCGGAGTTGACGATGCCAAAGTCGGTGCTCAGCTTCTCGGCGGTCGCGGTGGTGATGAGACGACCCAGGTTGGTCTGCTTGTTGCGCACGTTGGCGCGCTCACCGTCCAGTACGCCATCGGTGGCACCGATGACCACACCCAGCTCCTGCTGTCCCTTCTCCTGATAGGTGAGCAGGGTGTTGTAGAGCTCGGGATCCTTGACGATCTCTTCCTGAATGAAATCACCGTCCGCATTCTTCAGGTTGACCGGGATCAGATCGTACTGGGTCAGGGTCAGCTTGCCATTCTGATAGTCAAACTGGGCACGACCCACATACTTGCCCCACTCGTGAGCCTGCATGATCCAGGTGCCGTTCTGCTGATCCGGCTGGCAGTCGTCGCCCGGCTTGAAGTCGGCGTACTTGTCCGGGGTACCCGGCTCCATGCAGACTGGGTTCTGGGAGTGACCACCGATGATGGCGTCCAGGGTGCCTGCCGGCAGCGCACGGGCCATTTCCACGTCACCCGGTGCGTTGCTGCCGTGCTGACCATTCTCGTAATGGCCCATGTGGGTGATGGCAAGAACCAGGTTCGCCTCTTTGTTGTCGCGGATCTGCTTGCCGAGATTGGCGGCTTCCGTGGTCGGATCGCGGAACTCCAGGGTCTGGACGTTGTTGGGATCCACCAGCTGGGCGGTGTCCTCTGTGGTCAGACCCAGCACGGCGACTTTGAGGCCGCTTTCCAGCTTGAACACCTTGTAGGGATCGAAGTAGCGCTTGCCGCTCGCCTTGTCATAGATGTTGGCGGAGATCATCGGGAACTGGGCCCACTGGCGCTGTTTCTCGAGGATGGTCAGGGGGTTGTCGAACTCGTGGTTGCCCACCGCCATGGCATCGTAACGGATGCTGTTCATGGCCATGAAGTCCGGCTCTGCATCCTGCAGATCCGACTCTGGCACCCCGGTGTTGACGTCACCGCCGGAGAGCACCAGCACTTCGCTGCCCGCCGCTTTCGCCTCGGCACGCAGCCGCTCGACCAGGGTCTTCTGGGCCGCCATGCCATATTCGCCCTTGTCGTTGTGCCAGAAACGACCGTGGGTATCATTGGTATGCAAAATGGTCAGCTTGCAGACATTTTCGGTGCAGGGGGCGACGCTGTCGTTGCTTGAGGTATTGCAGCCGCTCAATGCGGCAAGCACTGCCAGTGCGATACTTCCTTTGACAAATTTATAATTCATTTCCATATCACCTTGTTATTTTGTTATTGGACGACCCTATCCAGGATCGGGCGGTAATATAACAAACAACATGTGACGGTTTTTCATCGGCGACTCACAAATTCCGCCAAATGTGATCATCCACGCAACCTGTTTCCCCTATTTGGAACAGAGGCCCCCCACTCACAGAGCAATTTCCCCCATGATGGCAGCCCGCCGGTAACGGTTATGGCATACTGCCCGCCAATCAATGCCAAGGAGTGCCTGGAATGGCCAAGTACGACAAAATTTCCCCCGAAACCCAGCAGGAGGCGATGAAGATCGCCCGTGCCAACCAGAAGCCAGGGCAGACCAAGGAGCAAACCCAGCTCATCGCCCAGGGGATCCAGAAGGGCATAGACGAATACAAGAAACAGATGAAGGCGAAGGCCCGCGAGGCCAGCCGCCAGAAGAAACTGCAAGCCAAAGCCAGGCACTCTTCCCAAGAGACACGGGAAGAGGAGAGCGAAGCCGAGGTCATCGAGCTCACCCGCCAGCACCCGCTGCCCTGGATCCTGCTGATGCTGAGCTGGCTGGTATTTGCCGTGCTCTGGTTCTGGTTCCGCTGATCCTGCCCAGGCAAACCTTTGCCCTGCGATCCGCTTCACAGCCCGGGCGCGGGGGACTGGTCATTCTCCACCTGGACTGCCTACACTCTGCCCCCCTTGTCAGGAGACACTCATCATGAACCCGGCCCCGCTCTATCTGCTGGCTCCCCTCGCCCTCTTCCTCGTGACCCTGGTGCTCTATCGCATCTCGCCACTGCGGGCGGTCGCCGCCGGCCATGCCCGCTGGTTTATCCTGCCCGCCTTCACCCTCTTTATCCTGCTCATCGTCATCAATGGCAATGCGGATCCCGCCCTGCGAAGCCCTGCTTTCCACTGGCTGATGCCGGGGTTCGGCTTTGCCCTGAGCCTGTTCCCTGCCCTGCCCAAGGCGCTGGTACCGCGCCTGGCTATCAAGGAGGGAGCCTTTGCTGCCCTGGGTCTGATGCTGATGAGCCTTGCCATGGTCTACTGATCGGCAAGCGCTGGCGTCACGATGGCGCCAGCCCCCCTTCTTGTACAAAGAATGGCCTTCAGGCATCTTGGTGGGCGGATAACCGGCATGGAGGCCAGATGAACAATCCGCCCGATTTCATGGCGCTGTGGGATTATCAGGATCCCGCCGCCAGCGCCCAGCGTTTTCAAGCACTGCTGCCCGAGGCGCGTGCCACCAACCTGCAATGGGAGCTGGAGCTCCTCACCCAGATAGCCCGCACCCATTCGCTGCAACGCCAGTTTGCACAGGCGCACCAGCTGCTCGACGAGATAGAACCCCGCCTCACCGAGGCGACTCCACGGGCCCGCCTGCGCGCCTTGCTGGAGCGTGGCCGCACCTTCAACTCCGCCGGTGACAAGGCCAGCGCCAGAGCCCTGTTTGAACAGGCCTGGCAACTGGGAGAGCAGTACGAAGAGCACTATCTGGCCATCGATGCGGCCCACATGGTGGCCATCGCCGCCCCCCTGGAGGAGCAGAGCCACTGGCACCAGCTGGCGATGACCCTGGCCGAGCGCAGTCACGACAAGCGGGCACGGGGCTGGCTCGCCACCCTCTACAACAATCAGGGCTGGACCCTGTTCGAGCTGGGTCGCCTCGACGAGGCCATCGCCTGTCAACAAAAGTGCCTGGCCTGGCACGAGCAGCACAACAACCAGGGCAAAGCCTTTATCGCCCGCTGGAGTCTGGCGCGCCTGAGCCGGGCCCAGGAGCGCCATGAACAGGCCATGGCCGAACTGGCGCAGTTGCGCGACGACATGGCCGCCGCAGGCACCCCCGAGGATGGCTATGTGTTCGAGGAGCTGGGGGAGAATGCACTCGTGCTCAATGATCCCGCGGCACCCGAGTTCTTTTCCCGCGCCTGGTTTCTGCTGTCACAGGATGGCTGGTTCACCGCCAACGAGGCAGAACGGCTGGCCAGGCTCAAGCAGCTCGCCAAACTCTGATAAGCGTGCGGGGCGGCCAATTGGCCGCCCCGCACATCAGCATGTCTGCCCGGGAGCAGAGGTGACGGCTCAGGCCGGACTCGCCTCTTCCCAGCCCTGCTTCTTGCGATAAATCGTGGAAGGGCTTATTTCCAGCAGGGCCGCCGCCTTGGGGATGTTGCCGTCACAACTGGCGATGGCCTGCTCGATGGCCTCCTTCTCCACCTGCCAGAGCGGACGGACCTGCCTGCGAACGACGACGGATTCTGACTGGGGATCCGCGATCCCGACCGCAGGCTCCGGGGCCAGGGTACGCCCCCCGTTGAGGGGAGGTGGCAGGATATCCGGGCTCACCAGCTCGCCATCGTTGAGCACCACTATGTTGCGCACCACGTTTTGCAGCTCGCGCACGTTGCCGGGCCAGGGGTAGTCGAGCAGCACCTGCACTGCGTCCGCATCAAAGTCCCTGAACCGCTTGTTCTCCTCACCGGCATAACGCAGCAGCAACTCCCGGGCCAGCAGCAGGATGTCCTCTCCCCGCTCCCTCAGGGGGGGCAGCGCCAGCGGGATCACGTGCAGCCGGTAGTAAAGGTCTTCACGAAACCGTCCGGCCTTGACCTCCACCAGGGGATCCCGGTTGGTGGCGCAGACAAAGCGCACATCCACCGTCTCCAGCTTGCCGCTGCCGACCCGCTGCAGGGTGCCGGTCTGGATGAAACGCAGCAGCTTGCTCTGCAGGTCGAGATCCATCTCGCAGATCTCGTCGAGGAAGAGGGTACCGCCGTCCGCCAGACTGGCCGCCCCCTTGCGATCCCCCTGGGCACCGGTAAACGACCCTTTCACGTGGCCGAAGATCTCGCTCTCCATCAGGTCATGGGGAATGGCGGCGCAGTTGAGGGCGATGAAGGGCTGATCCCGACGCGGGCTGCACTGGTGGATGGCCTCGGCGCACACCTCCTTGCCGGTGCCGCTCTCGCCAGTGATGAAGACGGTGGCCTTGCTCGGCGCCGCGCTCTCGATGATGCGATAGACCGCCTGCATCGCCATGGAGGCGCCGATGAAACCGGCAAAGGAGCTGCGCTCGAAGTTTTCCCGATACTGGGCCACCAGCGAGCTGAGCTGCTGGTGTTTCAGGGCGTTGCGCGCCGTGGCGCACAGGCGCTTGCCATCGAACGGCTTGGTGAGAAAATCGAAGGCCCCGAACCGCATCGCCTCCACCGCCACATCCACCGAGCCGTGAGCGGTGATCACCACCACGGAGCAGGGCAGTTGCCGCTCAGTGATCTGCTGCAAGATGTCCATGCCGGACATGTCGGGCAACTCCAGGTCGAGCAGCACCACGGGGGGCGGGCTTGCCAGCAATTGTGCCAAAGCCTGCTGGCCACAATCTGCCAGCTGCACCTCGTAGCCATCCTGGGCCAGATACTGCTCATAGACGACCGCCAGACTGCGGGTATCTTCCACCAACAGGACACGGGGTTTGCTTTCAGCCACGAGATCCATCCTTGCGCTTGATTTTGTTGTCTATTCTGGGGGCTAGCCGCCACACACTCAAGACGGCCTCATCGCTTTATCCGGGGGATTGCGACAATACACAAGCAAAAACGGCTCCCTGGGGAGCCGTTTTTATGGTGCTTTGAGCTTATTTCTTGGCGTTGTCGCCATCGGCAGCCGGTTTTTCGATGGCCAGCAGCTCTACGTCAAATACCAGCACGGCGTTGGCCGGGATGGAACCTGCACCGTGCTCGCCATAGGCCAGCTTGGACGGCAGGAAGAACTTGAACTTGGAGCCGACCGGCATCAGTTGCACCCCTTCGGTCCAGCCCGGGATCACCTGGTTGAGCGGGAAGGTAGCCGGCTCGCCGCGATCGACGGAGCTGTCAAACTTGGTGCCATCGGTCAGGGTACCGGTGTAGTGCACCTTGACGATGTCGGTGGCCTTCGGCTTGGCGCCGTCACCCATCTTCTCGACCTGATATTGCAGGCCGGACTCGGTGCTCTTCACGCCCTCTTTCTTGGCGTTGGCAGCCAGGAACTCTTCACCCTTCTTCAGGTTTTCCACGGCATCCTTGTCGGCCTTCGCCTTGGTCAGCTCGTTGATCTTGGCGTCGTATTCCTGCAGAACCTTCTGGATCTCCTCGTCGGTCATCTTGGCTTCTTTGCCCAGACCGTCGGTGACACCCTTCAGGATCACGGTGTTGTCCAGCTTGATGCCGAGCTCCTGCTGGCGCTCCAGGGTATTGGCGATATAACGACCCATGGAGAGGCCGATCGCATAGCCGGATTGCTCTTCAAAGCTCTTGGCCTCAGCCTTGGGGGCCTCTGCCGGCTTGCTGGCTTCTGCCTTGACCTCTGCGGTATTGGTCGCAGCAGGTTTCTCATCTTTTTGGCAAGCAGTCAGACCGACGGCAACCGCCGCAGCCAACAGGGACACCTTCAGAAAATTGTTCATCAGTTTCTCCAAAACTCTAAATACCGCTCTCGGTTCCTTCGTGAAATGAGAGGTTTATCGTGATAAGCGCCTTATACTAACGCCGTGATCGCAGGTAACGAAAGCATGAGACAGGAAAAATGATCAAAAGTGCCATTTATCTCATCGGTATTTGCCTGATGCTGACGGGGTGCGAACAACGCTCACTTCCCAGCCAGCAGATCCGCCTCGCCAACCAGGGTCTGCTGAGCGCGGATCTCGCCAGTTCCGGCAAGCTCGCGCTCGTCTCCAGCCTGGGTCAGGGCACTGTGGTGTGGGATCTGGAACAGGGCAAGGAGCGCTGGCGCTGGCGCCAGAGCGATGACCAGGAGGAGTTCGTCACCCTGACCCGCTTTTCCCCCGATGACAGCCATGCCATCACCGCCACCCAGCACACCTTCGCCATCTGGCGCTTGCAGGATGGCCGCTCCCAGGGTTACTACTCCCTGCCAGAATCCCCCCTGCGCGATGCGGCGATCTCGGCGGATGGCCGCCAGGTGCTCATCGGCCGTGAAGACGGCAAGGCGGAAGTGGTCGACACCCAGACCGGACGCCGGCTGCAATTCCTCGGCCACACCGAACAGGTCAACACGGTGGATCTCTCCCCCAACGGTCGCTATGCCCTCACCGGCGGCAACGATTACAGCGCCTATCTGTGGGACACCCGCACGGGCCAGGTGGTGTGGCGCTTCAACCACGCCGGGCGAGTCGTGATGGCGAGACTGGATCCGTCCGGACGCTTCGCCTTCACCGCAGACAGTCGCCAGGCCAGCATCTGGGATCTCAAAACCGGCAAGGAGCACAGCCGGTTGCAATATGATCACCGCTTCGAGGTCTACACAAGCGCCCGCTTTGCCAACGGCGGCAACTGGCTCATCACCGGCGCCCCCTCCCGCCAGCTCACTCTGTGGCAGGTGAGTGACGGCCAGCCGTTGCAGAGCTGGCGCGTCTCACCCCATCCCAAGGTGAAACCGCCGAGCGCTGTGGTCTATGGCGTGGCTTTGCGCGACAATGACCACCTCGTCAGTGCCAGCTCCAGTGGCCTGGCTGAAATCTGGACTATCAAGTAAGGACCAAAAGGCCCATGAGTCAGCAACTAAACGAACGCCTCGAAACCCTGGAAAGCCGCCTCGCTTTTGCCGAATACACGGTGGAGCAGCTCAACGACGAGGTCACCACCCAGGGTCGCGAGCTGGACCGGCTCAAACACCAGATCCATCTACTGGTGGATAAATTGCAGAGTGTACAGCCGAGCCAGATCGCCAGCATGGCCGAAGAGACGCCGCCACCGCACTACTGATGAGTGCCAGCCATAAAAAAACCCGCGCCATGCGCGGGTTTTTTTATCATCGGCCAGGCCGTGATCAGTGCTGATGGCCCTTGCCACCACAACCGCCACCACCGCAGCAACCACCGTGACCGTGATCGTCGCCGTGATCGTGTGCATGGTTGTGACCATGGCCGCCACAGCAGCCACCGTGGTCATGATCGTGATCATGGCCGTGATCATGGCCATGACCATGATCGTGACCGCAGCCACCGGCGCCGTGCACATGGCCATGGGCCAGCTCTTCGGCGGTCGCGGCACGTACGTCCTTGATCTCGACCTTGAAGCCCAGGGTCACGCCAGCCAGGGGATGATTGCCGTCCACCTTGATGAACTCCTCGGACACCTCGATGACGGTCACCGGGCGGTGGCCGTCGTCGGTCTCGGCCACAAAAGTATCCCCTTCAGACACTTCCATACCGTCGAACAGCTCGCCGGGCACTTCCTGCACCAGATTCTCGTCGTACTCGCCATAGGCCTGGTTCGGCGTCAGGGTGACGTCGAACGCCTCGCCCACGCTGCGGCCTTCCAGCTCGGCTTCGAGGCCGGAGACCAGGTAACGGGTACCGTGCAGATACACCAGCGGCTCTTTACCGACAGTGGTGTCGATGACTTCACCGTGTTCGTCGGTGACCGTGTATTCCAGCGTAACCACGCTCAGGGGAGCTACTTTCATGTCAGGGATCCTGCGGATAGAAAAAAACGGGCTCAGAATACCTCAAAAAGGCAGACAAGCATATGGTCGGTCCGGCTTCGGTGTGATGAAAAAGTCATCAACAGCGACCAGCCTGACCGGCGTACCATCACCTTGAGGCATGGCACTCACTCGGGACGAAACACCCCAATCACCTGCTCCGCCTCGCGCGTCACCTTGTCCACCTGCTCCTGGGTCTGCACCTGGGTATCCCCGCACTCGACACAGGTCACCTTCTCGACTCCATGCTCTATATACAGCATCATGGTGTCCATCTTGCCGCACGCCGGGCAAACCGCCCCGGCAATGAAGCGTTTTTTACGTCTGGTTTCCATTTTTGTTACCTCCAGGCAGCATCATATCAGGGTTTTTACATGCATCACGCCATCGAATATCAGCATTTTTCCACTTCCTCCCTTCAGGTCGGCCCCCGCAAGCGCTCCCCCATGGGCCAATTGCTGCGCGTCACCCAGGGGGCGGCGCTGCTGAAATTGGGTGCCCATGAGCTGTTGTTGACACCTGGCAGCCACTTCTGGCTCTGTGCCGATGCCCTCGCCGCCTTCACCCCTCTGGCTGGCTGCCAGCATGATCTGCTGGCCTGCTCCGTGCGGGTGCCCCAGCCCGCCCAGGCTGGCTGGTTGCAGGCAAGCCCGTTGATGGACGTACTGCTGGACAGCCTGGCGGCCTGGTCACGCCCCCGCGACTGGCAAGGCCCCTATGGGCAGCGGCTGCAAGTGGTGGGGGATGAGTTGCATGGCTGCACCATCTCGTCACTGGGAGATCAGGCATTGCAAGATGCCTGGCAAGCCCTGGCCAGAGCGCAGCCGGATAGCGTGGCTGCCTGGCAGACCCTGCTGGGCACTCGCGGTCTCGAGGGCCCGGACGCCCGGGCACTGAAGGATCAGTGGCAACTGTTGCAGGGGATTCGCCTGCTGCGAAGCGGCAGCACGCCGTCACAGGTGGTGAGCAGGCTGGGTTATCGGGATGAAAGCGCGCTGGCCGAGGCTCATCTGCAATGGCTCGGGGCGCCCCTCTCCCCTCAGCCGTCCGCGACCCGATAAGAGAGGCATAAAAGGATGGCAAAAGAAATCCAGTTTTGCGGCTCACCGCCGCTAACAACAAAGGAGTCATTCATGTCACCATCCTTTATGCTGAACACCCGATTGACCGTCACCGACTAGATCAACAGGACATCCGCCATGACGAGCAAGGCCAACCAATCCCAGGGCATGTTGCTGTTCCACCTCTCTGCCAGACAATCCTTCGCCATCGGTACCCTCAAGGTGAAGGAGATCGTGCCCTACACCCAGCTCACCGCCCTGCCACAATCCCATCCCACCGTGCTCGGGGCCGCCAGCATGCGCGGCACCACCATCCCGGTGATCGACATGGCAATGGCCGTGGGCTACCGCCCCATCAGCCGGGAGGAGATGCCCCGCTGCTTCATCATCATCACCGATTGCCGCCGCACCCTGGTGGGCTTTCTGGTGCGGGGCATCGACAAGATCACCGAGTGCAACTGGCGTGACATCGAGCCGCCCCCTCCCTCCTTGGGACAGAACGTCTTCGTCACCGGCGTGACCCGGGTGGGAGAGCAGCTGATCCAGTTGCTGGATGTGGAGCTCATCCTGTCGCGGGTCTATCCGGACGATCCTAGCCATCTCTACCCCGTGCTGACCGACGTGCAGCGCGAGCGGCTCAAGCCGATGCGGATCCTGCTGGTGGACGACTCCTCCGTCGCCCGTCGCCAGCTCATGGCGGCGCTCGATTACATCAACATCCCCTACGAGGTCTGCACCAACGGACGTGACGCCCTCACCCTGATGCAGACCCGGGTCTCCCAGGGCACGCGGATCGACATCCTGGTGAGCGATATCGAGATGCCGGGGCTGGATGGTTACGAGCTGGCCTTCGAGGTGCAGAGCGATGCCAAGCTGTCGGGAGCCTACATCATCCTGCACACCTCCCTCTCCAGCGAGATCAGCGTGGAGCGGGCCCATCAGGTCGGCGCCCACGAGGCGCTCACTAAGTTTGAAGCCAACGAACTGATCCAGGCCATGCTGCGCGGCGCCGAGCACCACGATCGTCTGCTGGCCTGATGTCGCGGCGAGCCAAGGGCTC
>NZ_JBFOCK010000039.1:0-4739 GCF_040907765.1 Aeromonas sp. s9 | reverse complement strand
GAGACACCTGAAACTGACCGGCATGGCGGATGCCGTGCAACAACAACTGGAACAGGCAAGTACCTACGAAGGGCTGCCCTTCATCGAGCGGCTAAGCCTGCTGGTCGAACACGAACAACTGAGCCGGGAGCAGCGTAAACAAGCTCGGCTGGTCAAGCAGGCGAGGCTCAAACTCCAGGCCACGGTGCAAGAGGTGGACTACCAGTCTGCACGCAACCTGGAGCGGTCACAGGTGGCAAACCTGGCCCAAGGAGAGTGGCTGCGCCGGGGCCAGAACCTGCTCATTACCGGCCCCTGTGGCTGCGGAAAAACCTACCTAGCCTGTGCGCTGGGCTACCAAGCCTGTCAGCAGGGGCACAGCACTCGTTACTACCGGCTGCCGCGTCTGCTACTTGAGCTGAGCCAGGCCAAGGTAGATGGCAGTTACGCCAGACTGCTGGGTCAACTGGCAAGGATAGAGCTGCTGATCCTGGATGACTGGGGACTGGAAGCGGTGAATGCCGAGCAGCGCAACGCCCTGCTGGAGATCATGGATGATCGGTACGGGAAATACTCGACGGTCGTGGTCAGTCAGCTGCCAACGGAAGAGTGGTACGCGAGCTTGGGGGACAACACTCTGGCAGATGCGATCCTGGACCGGCTGATGCACAACGCTCACCGGCTGTCACTGAAGGGAGAATCGATGAGAAAGAGGAGAAGTGAGTTGACCCAATCTGAACACTCGAGTTAGAAACGGGGTGACGTGAGCGCGTTAAGGATCAGGGTGTTCACGTTGGCCGGAATGGCTGTTCAACTTCGCCGGAATACGCAAGTTGACCCACCTGGGCCAAGATCGTGGCTTTTGAGCCACGCCCATGTTGACCCAGGAGTTATCAGTGGAAATCAGAGTGTTGGCCCGTCAGGGCATGAGCATCCGGGCTATCGCCCAGCAATTGCGGGTGTCCCGTAACACGGTTCGCAAGTATCTGCGCAACCCGGGCCTGCCAATCTATCCCAGCCGAGCTGCCCGACCAACCAAGCTCGATCCTTTTAAACCCTATCTGCAAGCGCGTATCCAGGCAGCGAAGCCACACTGGATCCCCGCGACGGTTCTGCTCAGGGAACTGCGAGAGCATGGTTACACTGGCGGGCTCTCCCAGCTCAAGGCCTGGTTATCTCCTCTGCGCCATGACGCCTCTGGCACTGTCGTCCGTTTTGAAACGGCCCCCGGTAAACAGATGCAGGTCGATTTCACCATTATCCGCCGCGGCAATCGGCCTCTAAAGGCCTTTGTTGCTACCCTGGGATTTAGTCGCGCCAGCTATGTCCGTTTCTTCGATCACGAACGTAATGATGCCTGGTTGACCGGACTGCGTGAGGCTTGTCATTTCTTCGGTGGGGTCCCGCAGGAGGTGCTATTTGATAATGCCAGTACCATCATCCGCGAACGGGATGCCTATGGTGAAGGTGACCATCGTTGGCATCCGGCCCTGCTCGCCTTGGCCGAAGAGTTCGGTTTTCGCCCCCGCGTCTGCCGCCCCTACCGGGCCCAGACCAAAGGCAAGGTCGAGCGCTTCAATGGCTACCTCAAGCGCAGTTTTGTCACACCACTGGCAGCCACCCTCAAGCAGGCAGGACTGGCGCTAGATGTGTCAACCGCCAATGCCCATATAGGCCCCTGGTTGCAAGACATCGCCAACCAGCGTAGCCATGGCACTACCGGTGAAGTCCCGGCTATCCGATTGCAACAAGAGCTGCCTCATTTTCTACCCCTGCCACAGGCGCTACCCGTTAGTCCCGGCACCACGGCCACTGCGCGCCCCATGCCGCTGGAGAGCTTGCAGCATCCGCTATCGGTATACCAAGACCTGCTGGAGGTGAACGTATGAACTTGCAGCATGAACGCCTGATGGCCCTGAGTCAGGCGCTGCGCCTGGAAGGGATTGCTGCCCAGTGGTCAGCACTAGCTCAGAAGGCTGCCAACGAGGAGGCGAGCTTCGCCGATTATCTGGAGTGGTTGCTGCACGCAGAGCAGACCTTGAGGACCGAGCGCACCCGCCAGACCTTGCTCAAACTGGCCACTTTACCCGTGGTCAAAACGCTGGAGCAGTACGACTTCGGCTTTGCCAGTGGCGCACCTCGCAGCCAGTTGCAGGAGTTAGCCAGTCTGGCCTTTATCGAGCGTAGCGAAAACATAGTGCTGCTGGGCCCAAGCGGAGTGGGCAAGACGCATCTTGCCATCGCACTGGCCTATCGGGCTCTGATGGCTGGCATCAAGACCAGATTTATCAGCGCAGCAGACCTGATGTTGCAGCTTCAAGCAGCTCAACGACAGGAGCGGCTTAATGCCTACTTCAGCCGTGTCGTGATGGGGCCGCGTTTACTGGTGATCGATGAGATAGGCTACTTGCCGTTTGGGCGTGAGGAAGCAAACCTGTTTTTCAATGTGATCGCCAAACGTTATGAGAAAGGGAGCCTGATCTTGACGAGCAATCTGCCCTTTAGCCAGTGGGCCAGCACCTTTGCCGATGATCAGACACTGACGGCAGCTATGCTCGATAGGCTGTTACATCATGCACACATCGTTCAGATCAGCGGTGAAAGCTATCGTTTGAAAGAGAAACGCAAAGCGGGGGCCACACCCAAAACCAATTAACCCCATGTCCGGGTGGATCACTTTTCAATCGGCGAAATTAGCCAGAGTGGATCAGTTTTCGGTCGGCGTTGACATACATGAACGATCTGCACGATCTCAAGCACAACCCAGCAAGAGAAGTACGCCAGAAGACTGAGGACAACGCTCGTACACGCTTCTTATCTGACGATGAGTTGCCAAGGCTTATGGCTGCTGCCAAGGCTAGCAAGTGGGGGCGTCTGCACTTGCTGGTTCACATGTTGCAACTATACGGCCAGCGCTGGGGTATCGAGACCAGTTTTCGTGATATCAAAGATTACAAATTCGGCATGGGTATGGGAGATGTGCACATCAGTAATCCGGTCCGGCGCGACCGACTGTTTTTATTCAGTGCCCTGGCCATCGTCTTGCTGACGCTGCTGGGTAAGGCTGGAGACAGTGTCGGTCTAGAGAGAACGATCAAGGTCAATACCAGCAAGAGCCGTGGATTTGACCCCATAGGTCCAGACACTTTTTCCCGCTTAGGATTGTGATACCCGACTGCGCAGAAATTCCCGGGGTGAACGGTATCCCAAGGCGCTGTGCGGGTGGTGTTCGTTATAATGCTCAAACGCGATAGCCAAATTGCCTACCGCTGTTCGGCTCCTGTCCTTCTGTAGCCCTTGGCTACTAACTACCCACAGTCATGGACTGTATAGGTTCCTTCTCTTCTTTTAGGCGTATCTTTACTCTTTGCCGAAGGCGTTAGTTAGTCTGCTTACGTATGTCATAGAGTGCCACTAGGCTATGCCTATACCATTCCCATAGGTCACCCCTTAAACGCCCTCACAAACGATCCTAGACGTATTGCTGAAGGCGCCTATGACATGCTAGGCAAAGCCTGATGATACCAATTTGTGTAATCGCACATCTATCGCATCAAACTTGACCAGTCAGTCTCGCTCGTTTGCCCCGTCTAACAACCGCATTTCATATTGTTATTACAACCACTCAATCTAAGGTACGAGGACGCACGGTTAGATGAACGATCTCGCTGTGCAAGACAACAGGTAGCATAAAGGGGTGTCCGTTTACCGTAACGCCCCCTTATGCGCACAAGCCGATAGGGTTACTGCTTGGGTTGGTACTGCTCAAAATACTGACCAGCCAGTTCCTGCGCCTCTGTCATTTCCGCTGAACCCAAACGCTTGGCGAAGATGTCACGGTTTGTAGCCGCATCGGTATACCCATTGGTGGCGGCCACCGAACTCCAGACGTAAGCCAGCTTGTTATTCTGTGCCACCCCCTGACCATTTGCGTACATCAGACTGAGATTGTATTGCGCCTTGGTATGACCCTGTTTAGCGGCCTTACGGAGCCAGGCAAATGCCCGCTTATAGTCCTGTGTCACCCCACGGCCATTCGAGTACATCAGGCTGAGGTTGTATTGCGCATCGGCAACCTCCTGTTCGGCTGCCTTGCGATACCAAGCCAATGCCTGCTTAGCGTCCTTCATCACCCCTTGGCCAGTGTCATATCCCACCCCAAGGTTGTATTGTGCTGGGGCAAAGCCTTGTTCGGCCGACTTACGGAACCAAGCCATCGCCTGTTTGTAGTCCTTTGCCACCCCATAGCCGTGGATATACATCGTTCCGAGGCTGCCTTGCGCTGGAGCATAGCCCTGTTCGGCGGCCTTACGAAGCCATGCCGAGCCCTGCTTATAATTCTTTGCCACTCTATAGCCAGTAACGTACATCATGCCGAGGTCTGCTTGCGCCTCGACATCACCCTGTTGGGCCGCCTTCTGCACTTCGGCAATGGGGGCATTTCCCCAATCTTGCGCCTGGAGCGGTGCGCCCCAACAAGCCCCGATTATCAGCAGTGCCAAAATTCCTTTTTTCATCTCTGTGTTACCGCCCTATTGATGCTGCCTCGCATCGTACCGCAGGCAATGCCAGCGGGTTGCCACGGGGATCTCAAAACAGAGCAGGAGAGGCCAGGAACCAGTAACGTCTAATCCCTTTTGTCTTCAATGGCCCATTCCCTTCTCTTAAGGAAGGTGCGAACAAGTCCCTGATATGAGATCATGTTTGTCATCTGGAGCCATGGAACAGGGTTCATCATGAGTCATCAACTTACCTTCGCC
>NZ_JBFOCK010000038.1:0-98479 GCF_040907765.1 Aeromonas sp. s9 | reverse complement strand
GAAGCAGGAACCCGGTACTGCGCGAGCAGCTATCACCCAGTAATGGGGATCCCCCTCCTGTGACGCGAAGCGCTAAGGTGGGGGAGGATGTCAAGGTGAGTCTGTTGCAGTTTGAGTTTGTGACCCGGGAAAGCAGCTTTGATCTGGCGTGTCGCTTCGGAGTGGCCAGGCGCGAGGGTGGCGAGGATGCCGATGAGCTATTGGAGCAAGCCATATTGGCATTGAACGAGGCCAAGCGTGAGGGGACCACCCTGGTGTGGTATCAGAGTGCGATGAAGGCTGATCTCCACATGGCCCAGCGGCAGCTGCACCAATTGCGGGAATGGCTGGCGGGGGCCGCCCCTTCCCCCCTGGAGACCCTCTGCGAGGCGATGAGAGACGAGCAGGGCGTGCCGGTGACGGCGGTCAGCCTGCGCTGGCGGGTGAGCCAGCAGCCCTGTGACGTGGGCTGGATGCAAGAGCGTTGTGTCCTTGGGCCCGTGATGGCACGATGGCTGACAGAAGAGCCATGCAGTGGCACCTTGCTGGTAAGGCTTCATCAGCCTGCCCAGCTGGCCCCTCTGCTGGCGAGCCTGCCCCCCTTGCCACAGGGGAGACTGATCCTGGCATTGCCTGCGCTGATACCGGATGCCACCCTGCTTGAGAAGATGCGCGAGTGTGGCTGCATGCTGGCGCTGAGCGAGCTTGGCAGCTGCGCCCCCGAACTGCTGCAAGCGGGCTGGCCAATTCGCTACTGGCTGCCAGCACCCTCCGGGTACGAGGCGCTGCTCCAGCCGTTGGCAACGGCGCTGGGGCTGCTGCGCCTGGCTCCCCTGGGAGAGGCGCAGCAAGAGGATGATCTCAAGCTGAGTTGAGTGGTGGCTTGTGCAGTCTCGGGGCCGATGCCAAGGAGACAATACACAGAAGAGCGGCTCATGGCCGCCCTTCTGCTGCTTGCTGGCACTTAAACTGGTTTGCTGTCCGGTGAGGAAAAGGGAGCGCAGGAGTGTCTGATCACCAGGTCCGGATCCACGGTGATCATGCGGTTTGCGATGGGCTCGCCGTTGATGCGCGCCAGCAGCCGGGTGACGGCGAGGCGGCCCAGCTCCTCTTTCGGTTGATTGACCGTGGTGAGCGGGGGGGACATGAACTGGGCCAGCGCCACGTTGTCATAGCCGACGATGGAGAGATCGCGGGGGATCACCAGCCCTGCCTGATGGGCGGCACTGATGACCCCCATGGCCATCATGTCGTTGCAGACAAACAGCGCGGTGGGACGCTCTGGCAGCGCCAGCAGGCGGGTCATGGCGGCGGCGCCGCTGGCGCAGTCAAAGTCTCCCTCCTGGATCCAGCCCGGATTGACGGTGAGCCCGGCCTCCTGCATCGCTTGCTCGAAACCCGCCTGGCGCTGGTTGGCCGGGGCGCGGCTGTGGGGGCCCGTGATGCAACCGATGGCAGTGTGACCCAGCCCCAGCAGATGGCGGGTTGCCAGGTAGCCTCCACGATGGGAGTTGTCGGCGATGAGATCCACCTCGCCATTCTCCATGCCCCAGTCCATCACCACGACCGGCAGGCTCTTGAGCCAGTCGAGCTGGTTGAACACCTCCTGCTGCCCTTCACTGCACATGATGAGCAGGCCGTCGACCCGTTTCCTGAGCATCATCTTGAGGTAGGAGAGCGCCGTCTCGGCCTGTCCTTCGGTGTTGCCCAGCATCAGGTTGTAACCCTGCTCGAAGCAGTAGCGCTCCACCCCGCGCACCACCTCGGCGAAGAAGGGGTTGCTGGAGGTGGTAACCAGCATGCCGATGCTGTTGGTCTCCTTTACCTTGAGGCTGCGGGCCACCAGGCTCGGGGCATAGTTGAGATCGCGCATGGCGGCGAAGACCCGCTCCCGGGTCTCTTCGGCCACGAAGCGGGTCTCGTTGATGACGTGGGAAACGGTGGTGGTCGACACTCCCGCCAGCGCAGCCACCTCCTTGATATTGGCCATCAGTGTCCCTGCGCCGTCTGTTCAAGGAGGAAGGATTCCACCTCCTGCTTGCTCGGGATGGAGCTCTGGGCCCCGAAGCGGGTCACAGAGAGCGCCGCCGCGCCGTGGGCGAAGCGCACCGCGTCGTGGAAGTCGGCGCCGGCGAGCTCGGCCGCCAGCAGGGCACCGTTGAAGGTGTCGCCTGCTGCCGTGGTGTCCACCGCCTTGACCCGAAAGCCTGGAATAAGTTGCTGTTGTGTCCCGTTGCTGAAATAGACCCCCTGGGAACCCAGGGTGATCATCACCTCCGCTATGCCCATCTGGTGGAAGCGGGCGGCGGCCTGGGCCGCAGTCGCCTCGTCGGTGACCTTGACCCCGGTCAGCAGCTCGGCCTCGGTCTGGTTCGGGGTGATGAGATCCACCAGCGCCAGCAGCTCCTGCGAGAGCGGCCGGGCAGGCGCGGGGTTGAGCACCACCCGGGTGTCGTGGGCACGAGCCAGACGGGCCGCTTCTTGCACGCTCTCGAGCGGCACTTCCAGTTGCAGCAGCAGGGTGTGGGCGGCGGCGATCATCGCCTCGTGACCTTGCACCACGGTCGGGGTGAGGGCGCCATTGGCTTCGGCGGAGATGCCGATGCTGTTCTCCCCCTCGTCGCTCACATAGATGATGGCGATGCCGGTGGGGAGCTTGGGGTCGAGCTCGACGGCGCTCACGTCGATGCCGTCCTGAGCGAAGCCCTCTCTCATCTGGCGGCCGATGGCGTCATCGCCGATGCGGGCGATGAAGGAGACTTCTGCACCTAACCGAGCGGCGGCCACCGCCTGGTTGGCGCCCTTGCCACCGGGCACCACTTGATAGCTGTGGCCGGTCAGGGTTTCACCGGGGCGGGGAAAGTGGGGGACACGCAGCACGTGATCCGCATTGACGCTGCCGAGGACTACGAGACGATTCATTCCTATCACCCTTGTTGAGAACATCCTGATCTGGGTGGGCCCAGATCGGGAGGCTCTGCCGGAGAAAGGGGGAGGCGAGCCTCCCCCCACGGACTTACTTGTTGACGATCTGCAGCGGTACCGGGATGGATTTTTCCACCGGCTGGCCCTTGAGCACCTTGTCGGCGGTTTCCACGCCGATGGCGCCGATGAGGGCCGGCTGCTGGGCCACGGTGGCGGCCAGTTTACCCTTGGCCACGGCGGCCTTGCCATCGTCGGTGCCGTCGAAGCCGACGATCATCACCTCTTTGCCGGCGGCCTGCACGGCGCGGATGGCCCCCAGCGCCATCTCGTCGTTCTGGGCGAACACGGCTTGCACGGTCGGGTGCGCCGCCAGCAGGTTCTCCATGACGTTCAGACCCTTGGTGCGGTCAAAGTCGGCGGGCTGGGAGGCCAGCACTTCCAGCTTGTTGGCGGCCACCGCCAGGGCGAAGCCTTCGCCGCGGTCACGGGCGGCGGAAGTGCCGGCGATCCCTTCGAGCTGGATCACCTTGGCACCGCTGCCCAGCTTCTCGGCGATGAAGTCGCCGGCCAGCTTGCCGCCCGCCACGTTGTCGGAGGCGATGTGGGCCTTGACCTCACCCTGGGCCGCACCGCGGTCCAGGGTCAGCACCGGGATGTTGGCCTTGTTGGCCAGACGGATGGCGTTGCCCACGGCTTCGGAGTCGGTCGGGTTGATCAGGATGGCGTTGACTTTGCGCACGGTGAGATCTTCCACGTTGGAGAGCTCCTTGGCCGGGTCATTCTGGGAGTCCAGCACCACCAGCTCGTAGCCAAGTTCCTTGGCCTTGGCTTCGGCCCCTTCCTTCATGGTGACGAAGAAGGGGTTGTTGAGGGTGGAGACCACCATGGCCAGGGTCTGATCGGCGGCCTGGGCGGTACCCAGCACGGACATGATGGCGGCAGCGAGCAGGGTATTGAGCTTTTTCATCATTTCATTCCTTGTGTGTGGCGTGGCTTGTTAACGGTTGCTTTTGTTATCGATCATCACGGCAAGCAAGATCACGCTGGCCTTGGCGATCATCTGGTAATAGGAGCTGACGTCGAGCAGGTTGAGGGCATTGTTGAGGAAGCCGATGATGAGGGCACCGATCAGGGTTCCCATGATGCGGCCCTTGCCCCCCATCAGGCTGGTGCCCCCCAGCACCACGGCGGCGATGGCATCCAGCTCGTACCCCATGCCGGCAGTGGGCTGGGCGGAGGAGAGGCGGGAAGTGACGATGAGCCCGGCCAGTGCCGACAGCATGCCGCACAGACCATACACCGCGAGCTTGACCCGAGCCACATTGATACCGGAGAGGCGGGTGGCCGATTCGTTGCCGCCGAGGGCATAGATGTAGCGGCCCAGGCGAGTGTGGTTGAGCAGATACCAGGCCAGCAGGAAGACGATGGCCATCAGCCAGATGGGCACCGGCAGACCCAGCAGGTAGCCGGTCCCGAGCCAGGCGAAGTGATCGGCGCCGTCACTGAAGCCGGTGGAGATGGGGCGCCCCTCGGTGTAGACCATGGTGACGCCGCGCAGGGCGGTCATGGTGACCAGGGTGGCGATGAACGCCTGTACCTTGCCCTTGGCGATGATGAGGCCGCTGATGCTGCCAAGCAGGGCGCCGGCCCCCAGGGTGAGGGGGATCACCAGGCCGATGGGCAGTTCCATGGCCACCATGGTGGCGGCCAGGGCGCCGCACAGGGCCAGTACCGAGCCGACCGACAGATCGATGCCGGCGGTGAGGATGACCAGCGTCATGCCGACCGCCATGATGGCGTTGACCGATGTCTGGCGCAGGATGTTGAGCAGGTTGTCGGCGGTGAAGAAGTTGGGGCTCAGGAAAGAGACCACGCCGATCAGCACCAGCAGCGCGACCAGGGACTTGTTCTCGATCCACCAGGCCTTGCTCATGACGCCGCGGCGGGAAAGGGTTTGGGTTGTCATTGTGCTGCCTCTTGCTCTGCTTGCCACTGTTTACCGACTGCCGCTGCCATCAGCTTCTCCTGATTGGCATCGCGGGTGTTGAATTCTGCGCTGATGCGCCCTTCGTGCATCACCAGGATGCGATCACTCATGCCGAGCACTTCCGGCATTTCGGAGGAGACCAGGATGATGCTCATCCCCTCCTTCTTGAACTGGTTGATGAGCTGATAGATCTCCTTCTTGGCGCCGACATCGACGCCGCGGGTCGGCTCATCCAGGATCAGCACCTTGGGCCGGGTCAGCAGCCCCTTGGCGATGGCCACCTTCTGCTGGTTGCCGCCGGAGAGGAGCTTGATCAGCTGATCCTGACTCGGGGTCTTGATGTTGAACAGACGCACATAGTCTCCTACCGCCTGGCGCTCGGCCTTGCCGTCAATCTTGCCGCCACGAATGAACTCGCCGAGGGCGCACAGGCTCATGTTTTCGCGCACCGACAGCTCCAGCACCAGGCCGTCGCCCTTGCGATCCTCGGAGATATAGGCGATGCCAGCGGCCAGACCATCGGCCGGGCTTCTGGGTACCAGGGCGTGGCCATCCACCGTCATCTGGCCAGCGCTGATGGGGCTGGCACCGTAGATGAGCTTCATCAGCTCGGTGCGGCCGGAGCCCATCAGGCCGCTAAAGCCCAGAATTTCACCCTGACGCAGGGAGAAGCTCACCCCGCGCACGCCGGGGCCGGCCAAATCCTTCACCTGCAGGCTGACGGGGCCGAGTTCGCGCACCAGGCGCGGGTACTGCTCTTCCAGCCGGCGACCCACCATCATCTCGATGATCCTGTCTTCGTCGAGATCGCTCACCGCCTGCTCGCCGATCCACTTGCCGTCCCGCAGCACGGTGACCCGATCGCAGATTTCGAAGATCTCCTTCAAGCGATGGGAGATGTAGACGATGCCGCAGCCCTGCTCACGCAGCTCGCGGATGACCACGAACAGCTGCTCGGTCTCGGTGTCGGTGAGGGCATCGGTGGGCTCGTCCATGATGATGACGCTGGCATCGAACGACAGCGCCTTGGCGATCTCCACCATCTGCTGTTCGCCGATGGAGAGATCCCCGAGCCGGGTATCCGGGCCGTGCTTGACGCCAAGCCGTGCCAGCAGGGTGCTTGCCCGTTCGCGCAACTGTTTGTGGTCGATGCTGCCAAAACGGGTACGAGGTTCGCGGCCGAGGAAGATGTTGGCGGCAATCGACAGCTCAGGCAGCAGGTTCAGCTCCTGGTGGATGATGCTGATCCCCTGATCCTGGGAGTCGCGGGGGCCCTTGAAGTGAACCGGCTGGCCGCGATAGCTGATGCTGCCCGCATCGGCCTGGTAGATGCCGGTCAGCACCTTCATCAGGGTCGACTTGCCGGCGCCGTTTTCGCCGAGCAGGGCCATCACCTGACCCGGATAGACCTTGAGGCCCGCCTCATCGAGGGCACGCACCCCGGGGAAGGTCTTGACGATCCCGGAAAGCGCCAGAATGGGCGAGGGGAGCATATTGGCGTTGCTCATAGCTGCTTCCTTGGGAATTTAAAACGCCACGCCGGCGCAGAGAATGAGATTGGCGTAGGGGGTCACCTCGCCGCTGCGCACGATGGCCTTGCTCTGGTGGGAGCGAGCCTTGAATGCTTCGTGCAGGCAGTACTCGATGGTGATGGGCTTGCCCTGGGCGGCGGCGTGCGCCTCCAGCTGATCCACCAGCGCCTGATGGGCGGCGGGGCTGATCTGCTTGATCTCGCTCGCCATGATCACCTTCTCCACCACCAGATCGGTGAGCAGGGCGCTAAGCACTGTGTCAAGGCTGGGAGTGCCTGCCATCAGCGCCAGATCGATGCGCTCGGGACCCGCCGGTATGGGCAGCCCGGCGTCGCAGACGGTGATCTCGTCGGTATGGCCCATGTGGGCCACCAGCGAACTCAGGGGAGCGTTGAGCAGCTTGCCTCGTTTCATACAGCACCTCGGCGGCCTGGGACCGCATATGGATATTGAGTTGGGCAATCGGTTACGCAACCGGTTGCGTCATTAGGGCGAAAGATAGGTGTTAACCGTTAACGGGTCTAGGCAGTGATGACGAAAATGTGAAAACGATCTCAGTGACAGGGCAATTTCAGAAGAAACGGGTGCCAGAAGAGCACCCGTCTGAGAGGCGTCGCCTGATGTTGCCCGTACAAAAAGGCGTACCCGGCGCGAGGAGATCAGAGGGCGAGCGCCGCCTGCACTGCGGGGCGGGCCAGCATGCGCTGATAGTGATCCGTCACCTTGGGAAACTCGCTGATGGCCACCCCGTCGCTCTCGAGCCAGCCTGCAATCACGAAGAGGTAGATGTCGGCCAGGCTGAAGCGCTCCCCCAGTACCCAGGGGCCGGCCAGATAGTGGCGCTCAATCTGGTCAAAGCCATCGCGCATGTTCTGGGGCATCTTGGCCTGCATGGCAGCCATGGCCTGTTCATCGTCGGCCCAGCGGCCGGGACGGCGTCCATGGGCATGGGCGACATGGACGGTGGAGACGAGGAAACTGTGTACCTCCTGCATCCTGGCCAGGAGGAAGGGGTCATCCAATGGGGCCAGCCCGGCGTTAGGAAAACGCTGGGCCACGTAGAGCAGCAGGGCCGGTGTTTCGGTCAGCACGCCATGCTCCGTCACCAGTGCCGGGACTCGCCCCTTGGGATTGATGGCGAGGTAGTCGGGGCTGCGCTGTTCACCAGCGGCCAGATCCAGGCGCTTGACAAGGTGAGGGGCACCGGCCTCCACCAGAGCGATGCGTACCGCCATGGCACAGGTACCCGGGGCAAGATAGAGCGTCAGTTCGGACATGACCGTTTTCCTTGTGTGAGAGAGAAGAGCCAGTGGACATCTCGTCCGCCAGCGCGCGCCATTATCCTACCCCCGTTGGACAGAGGGGCCAAGGGTGAGGGGAACTTCATCAAGAAGGGCTGCAAGGCCTTTGGTATCAATGGCTTTCTGAACGGAAGATAACAGGAAAAACGGCTACGCATGCCGGTTCAAACCGCTATAATGTGCCACCTTGGATCAGTCGTCAGTGAATGTTGGACAGTCAATTGAGTAATAGAATGCGGATCGGTGGAACCCTCGAACAGTCCCTCAGCCAGGGATATCGTCTGGACCTGCAAGGGGTGTTGAAAGAGGGGTGGCAACAGACTCGTCGTACCGGTTTCGGATTGGCGCTGGCCATCGCCGGGGTCATGGCAATCTGGATCCTGCTGAGCAATACCTTGCTGACACCCTATGTCGCCCGTGAAGGGGGGGATATGGATATGGCCCTGATCCTGAGCCTGCTGGTCACGGTGATCATGTCACCCATGACCTCCTCCCTCGACATGCTGGGGTTGCAGCAGTCGGTGGGGGTGCGCGCCCGGCCGAGCCAGGTATTCGACTTCTTCCGCCACTTCCTGCGCCTGGGCAGCCTGAGTCTGCTCGGCAGCCTCATCACCAGCCTGTTTGGCCCCCTGTTCGAGCTGCTGGGCGTGCCGGTGATGCTGGCCTTCATCCCTTCCGCCCTGGTGGGTATGGGGCTGGTGTTTACCGTACCTCTGGTGCTGGAGCGCGGTCTTTCCCCGGCTCAGGCCATTCTGGTATCCCTCAAGCTCTTTGCCCGGGGATGGCCCAGCATAGTGCTGCTGCACGGGGTCATGCTGGCACTCTTCTTCCTGGCGCTCATCCCCATGGGGCTGGGACTTATCTGGGTGGCGCCGCTCTACTTCAACTGCAAGGGCATTCTCTACCGGGATCTGTGTGGGGTGGCAGTCGAAGTGACCGAGGTTGCCAGTGGCAACGGCGGGCAGGGCCCGGATCATTTCAACGCATAACGGGATACCAGGGGGTCAGCCGGTGTCGACCCGCCCGGAGCGTGATGCAAAAGGATGGCATATGAACAAGCGATACGGGATGGCGGCGCTCCTGCTGGTACCCATGCTGGGACAGGCTGAGCCGTCCCTTGAACTCGACTACGGCACCTTCTACAGCCAGATGAAGACCTTCGCCAAGGGGGAGTTCGGCCACGCCAGACTGGGCTTTTATCTGGCCAGTCAACAGAACGGTCGGCGCTGCGGGCTCACCTCGGCCCGGGTCTCGACCCCGGACAGGGATGTGCCCGCCGAGGTCACGGTGGATGGCGAACTGCGTCTGCCCTATGACGAAGATCTCAACCTCGACAAGGCGATCGTGGTGGTGGGGCTCACCGAGGCCCATGCCGCCTGCGATCTGTCGGTACAGGTGATGGCCGACGCCCCCGCCACACCCGAGGTGCCGCTGGCCGAGCTTGTCTCGCGCCAGCAGCAGATGCAGCGATTGCTCGACAAGATGGCCGGCATGGTCGGCCAGTATTTCCTGCCCAAGATGGAAGGGGTGCGGATCTCCATGGTGGCGCCCGCAGGCACAGCCTACCTTGTGGAGGGTGCCCGTCAGGAGGCCGTCTCCTGGCAGCAGGGGCAACTGCTGCTCAGCAATGCGCAGCTGAAGGGGTTTGCCCAGGGCAAGCTGCAACTGCAAGGGGAGATCCTGTGTCTGACCCCCTGGCTGCACAAGGGGTAGCGACCCGAGTCCGCAGATTGCCAGAATGAAAAAAGGAGCGCCTGGCGCTCCTTTTTTGTGGGTGACGGGGCTTAGCGCACCTCAATCACGTCCAGCATGTCCATCTCGTCGATGTCCAGCAGCGGCGCCTTGGGCAGCTCGGGCGGATCAAATGCCTTGTCGCCACCGTCGATGATGCCGGAGTCGCGGTTGATGCTCTTGAAGTCAAACAGCTGGTGATCGAGCAGGTGGCTCGGGATCACGTCCTGAATGGCGGTGAACATGGTTTCGAGACGACCCGGGAAGCGGCGATCCCACTCCTGCATCATCTGTTTGATGGCCTGGCGCTGCAGGTTCTCCTGGGAGCCGCACAGGTTGCAGGGGATGATGGGGAAGGCCTTGACCTCGGCATAGCGCACCAGATCTTTCTCCTTGCAGTAGGCCAGGGGGCGGATCACCACGTTCTTGCCATCGTCGCTCACCAGCTTGGGGGGCATGGATTTGAGCTTGCCACCGTAGAACATGTTGAGGAACAGAGTCTCGAGGATGTCGTCACGGTGATGGCCAAGGGCGATCTTGGTGCAACCCAGCTCCTGGGCGGTGCGATACAGAATGCCGCGGCGCAGGCGGGAGCAGAGCGCGCAGGTGGTCTTGCCCTCCGGTACCTTCTCCTTGACGATGGAGTAGGTATCTTCTTCCACGATCTTGAAGTCGATGCCGAGGGTGCTCAGGTATTCGGGCAGCACGTGCTCGGGGAAGCCGGGTTGCTTCTGATCCAGGTTGACGGCCACCAGATCGAAATGGATGGGGGCGCTGGCCTTCAGGCTCATCAGGATGTCGAGCATGGCAAAGCTGTCCTTGCCGCCAGACAGGCAGACCATGATCTTGTCACCCTCTTCAATCATGTTGAAGTCGGCGATGGCCTGGCCCACGTTGCGCCGCAGGCGTTTCTGCAGCTTGTTGAAACTGTATTTCTCTTTGGCGTTAAGCTCTTCTAGCATGGCCTCAAACCCGGGACAAAAATAAGCGGCTTATTATAGCCATGTCCCGGGGGAGGGCAAGAAACGCTTATGCAGGATGACGCCTGTCATCCACAGGGCTGCTGTAATCGTCGGGTTTGAGGATGAGAATGTCGCAGTTGAGCCTGTCCACCACGTGCTCGGCGGTGTTGCCAAGCAGGGCGGCAGAGAGGCCGGTACGGCCGACGCATCCCATGATCATCAGGGTGGCATTCAGATCGTCCGCCATGTCCGGCAGCACCTCCTCCGGCAAGCCTTCCGCCACCTTGGTCCACATGTGGTTGATGCCGAACTGATCGGCATGCTCCCGCAGCAGATCTTCATGGTGTTTGCGAATGGCATCGTTGTAGGCGTTGGGATCGAACTCTGGCAGTTCGATGGCGACATTGACCGGGGTGCCCGGGTAGGTGTTGACCAGATAGAGACTGGCACCAAGCAGCTCGGCGATGGCGATCCCCTCGCGGGTGATCCGCTCGTTGAGCACCTTCTGCTCCTTGTCATCGCTCGAGCAGTTGATGGCGGCAATCAGGTTGCCCCCCCGTTGCCAGTGCCCTTCTTTTACCAGCAGAACCGGACAGGGGCATTTGCGCAGCAGGTGCCAGTCGGTGGGGGTGAAGATGAAGGTTTGCAGGAAGGAGTGCTTGTGAGTCGCCTTGACGACCAGATCGTGACGCTGTTCCAGCACTTCCTGAATGACGCACTCGAAGGGACGGTTGTGCCAGAGCACTTTCACTTCGCATTCCAGTCCTCTGGCCCGATAGGGAGTGAGGATCTCGTCGAGCCACTCCCGACGCTGGGCGATGACACCATGGCGCATCTCTTCCCGCTCGTCTGCCGAGAGCATGGCGGTCATCTCGTAAGAGAAGTCGTAAATCGTCAGGAGCAGGGTCAGCTGGGCGCCCTCATCCAGCTCGGCGACCTTGACCGCGCGCTCGAGCGCGATCTGGCGCTCCTCCTCGGGATTGATCACCACCAGAATGTTTCGGTACTTGACCATGTTCTCCTCCTTGGTAAAAAGGCCAATGATGGCAACTCTTTAGCTATTACAGCTTAGTCCAAGGGGGGAGACGGGAAGGTGTGCCGGATCAAATTTCAGGGTGATCCGATCCGGCAAAAAAGGGAATAAACGGGGATTAACCGCAGGGAGGACGAGTGGCTCCGGCCATGACGCCCAAGGCAACGTTGTCCAGTACAGTAATGTATTTGCCTTTGACGCTGATGAGACCGGATTTCTGGAAACGGCCCAGCAGGCGGCTGATGGTCTCGACGGTGAGACCGAGGTAGTTGCCGATGTCTCCACGGGTCATGGAGAGGCGGAACTCCTTGGCGGAGAAGCCGCGCTCGGAGAAACGAACCGAGAGATTGTGCAGGAAGGCAGCGAGGCGCTCTTCGGCGTTCTTTTTGGAGAGCAGCAGTATCATCTCCTGGTCGCCCATGATCTCGTTGCTCATCAGCCGCATGATCTGCTGGCGCAGTTTGGGCATCTTGCCAGAGAGGTCGTCGAGCACATCGAACGGTATTTCGCACACCATGGCGGTTTCCAGCGCCTGGGCGAAGGAGGGGTGGGCCTGCTTGTGGATGGCGTCGAAACCGACCAGATCACCGGCGAGGTGGAAGGCGGTGATCTGTTCGTCACCCTGTTCGGTGATGGTGTATGACTTGATGGTCCCGGAACGTATGGCATAGAGCGACTTGAGCTCATCGCCGGCCTTGAACAACTCTTCACCCTTCTGGAACGGCTTTTTGCGCTCGATGATGCTGTCGAGCTGATCGAGCTCGTTATCGTTCAGGGTGAAGGGGATGCAGAGCTGGCTGATGCTGCAATCCTGGCAATGAATTGCACAGCCACCGCTCTGAATACGTCTGCCAGGTTTCTTGTCCGGGATCATAGGCTCAAATGAATAATTGATTTATATCAAACAAGTTTACCACCATCTCATCCGTTTTGGATAGGGTTTCAAAAGGACGCCATCCCGATCCAGAGGGTGTGGATCCCGTAGGCAATAAGCAGCAAGGCGCCCCCAAGGCGCAGGCTGCGCAGGGTGAGCCAGTAGCGCAATCGGTCTGCCAGCCCCCCTAGCGCAAACAGGGTCGGCAGGGTGCCGAGGCCGAAAAAGAGCATGATGAGTGCCCCGCCACTCGCGGAGCCTGCGGCAGCGCTCCAGGTCAGCATGGAGTAGACGAGGCCGCAAGGGAGCCAGCCCCATATCATGCCAAAGGGGAGGGCCTGCCTGGCTGATGTAAACGGGAGAAACCTGCCTGCCAGCGGCTTGATGAGAGGCCAGAACTTCGCACCGATGCGCTCGAGCAGCAAGACGCCATGCCACCAGCCAGCCAAGTAGAGGCCGAGCGCTATCATCAGCAGGGCGGCGATGAGGCGAAGCCCTGCCAGGGCGTGTTTGCCAACGCCTATCTCCGTGGTGGTGGCGAGCAAGCCGCCCACCAGCGCGCCCGCCAGCACATAGCTCAGGATGCGCCCCAGGTTGTAGTTGAGCAGATAACCGAGCCTGCCCCAAAAATGCTGCTTCTCGGCAGGTATGGCCATGGAGAGCGCTGCGGACACGCCGCCACACATGCCGATACAGTGGCCGGCACCGGCAAGCCCGACCAGCAGGGCGCCCATGAGGTCAAGGCTGCTGGTCATGGGGCCTGTTTTCCTGTTCTGCTTGTTGTTCAGAGGGGGGCAAGGGGCGCTGCTCCTCGTCAAACAGGATGTTGGAGCCCTGCCTGTCGAGATCCTCGAACTGCTCGGAGCGGATGGCCCAGAAGAAGACGGCGCCGGCAATGACAACGAACAGGATGGCGATGGGGATGAGGACGAAGATAATGTTCATGGCGCGGACCCTGTGGTGAAAGGGGGATGATAACCCGGCGAGGCAAGAGGTGCCGCCACCCGGGAGGATGCCAGATGGCTGCTCACCGGTTGAGCCGCATGGAGTTGGTGACCACGATGAGGGAGCTCAGGGACATGCCAGCAGCCGCCAGATAAGGGGGGAGCCAGCCACTTGCAGCCAGCGGCAGCACAAGCAGGTTGTAGCCGATGGACCAGGCAAAGTTCTCCTTGATGATCTTGCGAGTGCGCAGGGCCAGGGCCCGGGCGGCCAGCAGACGGGAGAGATCGTCGGCCAGCAGGATGGCGTCGGCACTGTTCTTGGCCAGATCCGTGCCCCCCGCCATGGCAAAGGACGCGTGGGCGCCGGCCAGCACAGGGGCGTCGTTGATGCCATCTCCCACCATGATGCTGATATCCCCGGCCGCTTCCCGGGCCTTGAGATAGGCCAGCTTGCCGTCCGGGGTGACCCCTTTTACCAGCTCATCGACCCCCAGCTCGCGGGCCAGCATGTCCGCCTGGTCCGAACCGTCGCCGGTGAGAATGGTGGTTTGCAGGCCTGCCTCCTTGAAGGCCTGGATCAGTGCACCGGCATCGGGGCGCAGCGTGTCGGCCAGGATGAAACGGGCCAGCAGTCCGTGTTCATCGGCCAGATAGATGGTCAGCCCTTGAGCGGCATTCTCTTCTTGCGCCAGTTCGAGCCAGCGTGCACTGCCGATGCGGTAATGCTTGCCCTCAATTACTCCCTGCACGCCGTGGCCGATGACGGGGGTGACGTCGCTGGCGGCGAGCGGCACCCCGTCCGCCAGTGGTTTGCTTCGAAACGCACGGGCGATGGGGTGCTCGGAATAGGTCTCCAGGGCCTGGGCGAGGGCGAGGCAGCGGGCTGCGTCGAGCTCGCCGAGGGGCTGGGTGCTCACCAGGCTGATGTTGCCCGTGGTCAGGGTCCCCGTCTTGTCCATCACGATGCGGTTGGCCCGGGTCAGAATGTCCAGCACGTGGCCGCGGCGCAGTAGGATGCCGCTGCGGGTCAGGTTGGCAGTGGCCGAGGTCAGTGCGGTCGGGGTGGCCAGCGAGAGGGCGCAGGGGCAGGTCGCCACCAGCACCGCCAGGGTGACCCAGAAGGCCCGCTCGGGCTCATGAAAATGCCAGAAGGTCCAGACCCCGGCCGCAATGATCAGGAGCACCAGGATAAAGTGGCGCGACAGCACGTCCGCCAGCTGGGCGATGGCGGGCTTGTCGTCCAGAGCATGATCCTGCAGGCGCATGATCTGGGCCAGGCGCGACTCTTCAATGGAATGGCTGACCCGGATCTCCAGGGGGGCATCGGTGTTGATGGTGCCTGCATAGACGGGATCTCCGGCCTGTTTGAGCAGAGGCAACTGTTCGCCAGTCAGCATGGATTCGTTGAGGCTGGCCTGGCCCAGGGTGACGATGCCGTCTGCCGGCAGGGTGGCCCCCGCGAGTACCCGCACCCTGTCTCCGACTCGCAGCGTCTTGGCGGCCACCTCGTGTTCGCCGTCATCATCGATGCGGGTTGCCATGATGGGTACCAGGCGCGCCAGGTTGGAGCTCGACTCCGACGCCTTGCGCCTCGCTCGCAGTTCCAGCAGACGGCCCAACAGCAGGAAAAAGACGAACATGGTGATGGAGTCGTAATAGACCTCACCCGTGTTGAAGACCGTGGCCCAGATGGAGGCGACGAAGGCGCCGATCAGTGCCAGCGACACCGAAACATCCATGGAGAGGTGCCCCTGCTTCAGGCTGCGCCATGCCCCCACGTAAAAAGGCTGGGCCGAGTAGATCATGATGGGGGTGGAGAGCAGAAGGCTTATCCACTTGAAGTAGATCATGAACTCCTCTTCCACGCTGATGAAGAGGTCCATGTAGAGTGCTACGGCGCACATCATCACCTGCATGGAGCCAAGGCCGGCCAGCGCCATGCGGAACATGTAGCTGCGCACCTCTTTGGCGTAGAGCGCTTCCTGCTGATGAGTCTGGAAGGGATAGGCGCGATAGCCGACCCTGGCAAAGCCCTTGAGAATGTCGCTCAAAGAGAGCTGGGCCGGATCCCACTTGATGCGGGCGCGATGGGTGGTGGTATTGACGTTGATGTAACGCAGACCGCGCAGGGTCATCAGGTGCCGCTCGATGAGCCAGGCACAGGCGGCGCAGGTCAAACCTTCCACCGTCAGTTGGATCTCGCGCGTAGTTTCGCGACCCGTACCGGTGTCGGTGACGAACTCCTGCTGCACCTCCGCCAGATCGTAGTGGGTGAGGGCGGCGAGCTCTTCGGGCACCAGTTCCCCCTTGATGCCGGGAGCGGTGCGGTGTTCGTAATAACTGGCGAGGCCGCATTCGAGAATGGTCTGTGCCACGGCCTGACAGCCAGGGCAACACATCGGCTGAACGATGCCTTTGATCTCGAGAGTAAAGTTACTGCCAGTGGGAACCGGTTCACCACAGTGAAAACAGCCGGTCATGGTGATCATCCCTCTTTGATGCAGCCCAGCAGGCCGGGTCGGGGAGAAGGGCGGCTGACCGGCGTGCCGATCACCCTGCCTTCGTGATTCAACGTCCCTTGGGATCGAGCTCAATCGCTGCCTGAGTCGGCAGTTGTGCCGTCTCCTGGAGGCGCCATTCATGGTTGAAGGCATCGACCCGCACGTGCCACTTGCCGGTGAGGGGCTTGTCCAGCATCAGGCGATAGACTCCCTTGCCATCGGCCGTCAGCAGATGTTCGCTGTCCAGGCCCGCCAACGTGGGATGAAACAGGGAGAGGTGCAGTGCCTGCCCGAGGGGGAAATCCCCGGACAGTGGATTTAACGTCAGCTCCTTGTCGCTGACATTGAGGGCGATACGGATGCCGAGCGCCTCGGCGCGATCGAACTTGCTGAGATCCTGATTAATCTCCTTGCCCTGCTTGTAGTAGTCCTCCGCTACCAGGTTGACCCCATCCTTGCTGGCAATGATGGCGGTGGCGATGCTGCCTACCACGGCGGCGCAGGGGAGGGCGATGATGAACCAGGGCCAGAATTGGCGATACCAGGGTTGGGTCATGATGCTACCGAAACAAATGGTTAACGAAATGGCGGTAATTCAGCCAACACAAGATAACAAAAAGCCTCGAAGAGTCGAGGCTTTTTGCTGATTAATCACGTGCTTATCACATGTTACTGCTGATTTTGCCGATCGTTGTGGGACAAGCTGTAAACGTAGGAGGCGAGCAGATGTACCTTGTCTTCCCCCAGAATGTCCTTCCAGGCCGGCATCACGCCGTGACGACCGTGGGTGATGGTCTGTTCGACCACCTGACGGGAGCCGCCATAGAGCCAGATGTTGTTGGTCAAGTCGGGGGCGCCGAAGGCGATGCCGCCCTTGGCATCCGGGCCGTGGCAGGCGGCGCACATGGCAAAGCGTGCTTCCCCTTTCTTGGCTTCCACCAGATCAACCTTGCGACCGGAGAGGCTCAGCACATAGGAGGCCACCTCCTTCACCCCGTCCTGACCCAGGATCTCGCCCCAAGCGGCCATGATCCCCTGACGACCGCCCATGATGGTGGTCTTGATCTGGTCGGGTGCGCCGCCCCACTGCCATTCGCTGTCGGTCAGGTTCGGGAAACCGCGGCCACCGCGGGCATCGGAGCCATGACACTGGGAACAGTTTTGCAGGAACAGGCGCTGACCCACCTTCAGGGCTTCCGGATCCTTGGCGATCTCGGTGATCTCCTTGTAGCTCTTGCCGTCAGCCTGATAGGTCAGCTCGCGGAACTTGGCGCCGTAGATCTCGTCGGCCTTGGCAAGTTCCCGATCGTATTCCACCGCGCGTCCTTCGGCCTTGGCGGAAGCCGCCGCTGCCTTGGACTCGGCCAGGGAACGTACATCCTGGTTGGAGCTCTGCCAGCCCAGCAGACCCTTGAAGTTGCCAAGGCCCGGGAAGGCGAGCAGGTAGATGAGCCCGGTGACGATGAAGAAGAGGAACATATAGGACCACCACTTCGGCAGGGGATTGTTGATCTCCTCGATGCCGTCGAAGGTGTGACCCATGGGTTTGCCCTCTTCGGCCCCCATCTTGTCCTTCATGCACCAGGCCAGCAGCAGGAAGCAGCCGAGAATGGTGCCAAGGCTTATGACGGTCACAAAAATGCTAAACAGAGTGCTCATTATTGCTTCGCTCCTGCGTTCTTGTTATCAGCACTGGGTTGCTCGTCATCGGCAAAAACCAGGTTGGCGGCCTCGTCGAAAGAAGCCTTGCGGCGCTTGCTGTAGGCCCAGACGATGATGCCAATCATGATGACCATCAGCAGCAGGGTGTACAGGCCGCGAAATGTGCCGTAATCCATATCCCGACTCCTTATTTCAGGGCATGGCCCAGTGATTGCAGATAGGCGATCAGCGCATCCAGCTCGGTCTTGCCCTTGACGGCCTCACCGGCACCGGCGATGTCGGCATCGGTATAGGGCACGCCGAAGTGATCCCGGAACAGAGCCAGCTTCTTGCCGGTCAGCTCGCCGCTCAGCACATTGGTCTCGAGCCAGGGGAAGGCCGGCATGTTGGACTCGGGCACCACGTCGCGCGGGTTGATGAGGTGGGCGCGATGCCAGTCATCGGAGTAGCGGCCGCCGACCCGGGCCAGATCCGGGCCGGTACGCTTGGAGCCCCATAGGAAGGGGTGCTCCCACACGCTCTCGCCGGCAACCGAGTAGTGGCCGTAGCGTTCGGTCTCGGCGCGGAACGGGCGGATCATCTGGCTGTGGCAGACGGTGCAGCCTTCGCGGATGTAGATGTCGCGTCCTTCCATCTGCAGGGCGGTGTAGGGCTTGAGGCCCTCCACCGGCTCGTTGGTCTGCTTCTGGAAGAACAGGGGGGTGATTTCCACCAGGCCCCCCAGGCTGATGGCGAAGATGATGCCAATCACCAGCATGGGGACGCTTTTTTCAAAAATCTCGTGACGGTTGTTGTTGCTCATGCTTTAAACCCCTTCAAATCAGGCTGGCTGTGCGACGGGTTCCAGAGAACCCTTGGGCGCAGTGACGGTGCGATAGGCGTTGTAGGCCATCAGCAGCATGCCGGTGACGAAGAAGCAGCCACCCAGGAAGCGCACGAAGTAGAAGGGATAGGAAGCTTGCAGCGCCTCCACGAAGCTGTAGGTCAGGGTGCCGTCGTCGTTGACCGCACGCCACATCAGACCCTGCATCACACCGGAAATCCACATGGCGACGATATAGAGCACGGTGCCCACGGTGGCCAGCCAGAAGTGGACGTTGATGAGCTTGATGCTGTACATGCGCCCCTGCCCGAACAGGTTCGGGATCAGGTGGTAGACGGCACCGATGGACACCATGGCAACCCAGCCCAGGGCACCGGAGTGAACGTGACCGATAGTCCAGTCGGTGTAGTGGGAGAGGGCGTTGACGGTCTTGATCGCCATCATGGGGCCTTCGAAGGTCGACATGCCGTAGAACGACAGGGAGACGATCAGGAAGCGCAGGATGGGGTCATAACGCAGCTTGTGCCAGGCACCCGAGAGGGTCATGATGCCGTTGATCATGCCGCCCCAGGAGGGCACGAACAGGATGAGGGACATCACCATGCCCAGCGACTGGGCCCAGTCAGGCAGGGCGGTATAGTGCAGGTGGTGCGGACCGGCCCAGATATAGAGGGAGATCAGCGCCCAGAAGTGCACGATGGAGAGGCGGTAGGAGTAGACGGGGCGACCCGCCTGCTTGGGCACGAAATAGTACATCATGCCAAGGAAGCCCGCTGTCAGCAGGAAGCCCACCGCGTTGTGGCCATACCACCACTGCACCATGGCATCCATGGCACCGGAGTACATGGAGTAGGACTTCATGCCGGAGAGCGGCACTTCCATGTTGTTGACGATGTGCAGTACGGCCACCGTGATGATGAAGGCACCGAAGAACCAGTTCGCCACATAGATGTGGGAGGTGGTGCGCTTGACCAGGGTGCCGAAGAAGACGATGGCATAGCTCACCCAGACCACGGCGATGGCGATGTCGATGGGCCACTCCAGCTCGGCGTACTCTTTGGAGGTGGTGTACCCCAGCGGCAGCGAGATGGCTGCAGACAGAATGATCGCTTGCCAGCCCCAGAACACGAAGGAGGCGAGGGGACCACCAAACAGTCGGACCTGGCAGGTGCGCTGCACCACGTAGAAGGAGGTGGCCATCAGGGCGCTGCAACCAAATGCGAAGATGACCGCATTGGTATGCAGGGGACGCAGACGGCTGTACGTCAGCCAGGGGGTGTCGAAGTTGAGGGCAGGCCAGATCAGCTGGGCTGCAATCAATACACCCACCGACATGCCGACGATACCCCAAACAATCGTCATGACGGTGAACTGGCGCACAACGGTGTAGTTGTACTCAGGGTGGTTTGTTGTATGGCTCATCGTTGTATTCCGCTTCCGATGCTGTTGTTTGTGTTGCCCGGTGTCCTGGGCCATTTTCACCCCGGTTTTGCAAAATCCTCTCGTTAACATCTGTTAATAAAAGGAAAAGCAAAAGGTGGTTAAATGAAAATCCATTGAGAATGATACTGAAATGATCGGTAAAATAACAGTACAAACAGTGATATATTTGGCTCCAGCGGGTCTCATGCCCGCCAGTTTTTACCTTGCGCCAGATCACGAAAATTACATTTACAAAGTACCTTACAGAGCTGTTTTTTCATGAAAGAGAGACTCACTTCACGCAAAATCGTCCACCTGTCCATGGTGCTGGTCATTTTGCTCTCCCTGATGGCCTATCGAACCTGGTTTTCAGGCACTGGAAGCGATCATGAAGAGGGCACCAATGTTCAGATTTGTGATCTGTCCCACAGCCCCTGCCGCCTCATCGTCGGGGATCGCCCGCTGACGGTCAGCATTGATGGCTTGCCGATCCGCCCTGAACATGACTTTGTCCTGCGCCTTCAAGGGGGGGGGCCGGCCATCACGCCGGTCAAGGCCTGGCTCGAGGGCAAGGAGATGTTCATGGGGCTCATCCCCGTGCAGTTTGAACCCAGCCAAGCGGGGTGGCGAGGGGTGACCCAGGTGGGAAGTTGTACGACCGAGGCGATGGACTGGCTCCTGACCATCGAGTGGAGCAATGGCCAGCGCCATCAACTGACGTTGGGCGCGGCACGTTGAACGGACTCTCATCGGGCCCCAGGAGGGGGGATAAATGAAAATTGATTTGAAATTTTCAGGCAGGACGGTACCTTGCATTGATTATCAAAGAGTGAAGTTCATTTAATCATGATTGAAAAACAAGCATTTTATCGCACGCTCAACCAGCAGGCCCAGGCATTGCTAGAGGGCGAACCCGACATGATCGCCACCCTGGCAAACCTGTCTGCCCTGCTCAATCAGGAACTGGCTGACATCAACTGGGTTGGTTTCTACCTGCTGCAAGGAGAGACCTTGGTGCTCGGCCCGTTCCAGGGCAAGCCGGCCTGTGTGCGCATCCCGGTCGGGCGCGGCGTCTGTGGCACAGCGGTGGCCGAGGGCAAGACCCAGCTGGTGGACGACGTGCACCAGTTTGCGGGTCACATCGCCTGTGACGGTGCCAGCAACTCGGAAATCGTGATCCCGCTGCGCCGTGGCGGGGAGATCATCGGGGTGCTGGACATCGACAGTCCAATCTTTAACCGCTTTGACGAGCAGGACCGGATTGGCCTCGAAGAAACGGTGCAAATTTTGGAAAGCATGCTCTAAGTCATTGCTAGATGGTTCGCAAAAGGTCCCAAGCTCTCTATAATGGGGCCTTTGTTGTGTTCGGGCATGCCCGTGCGTCTATATGAAAGCCAAGGTTATACATGGAAAACACTGAAAAGCTGAAGAACAGTAAAGAGATCGTCGCCTACCTGGTCGAGAAATTCCCGGCCTGCTTCATCGCTGAAGGAGAGGCCAAGCCACTCAAGATTGGCATCTTCCAGGATCTGGCCGCGCGTCTTGCTGATGACGAGAGAGTCTCCAAGACCATGCTGCGCTCTGCTCTGCGTCAATACACCTCCAGCTGGCGTTACCTGCATGGCCTCAAGGCTGGCCAGGCCCGTGTCGATCTGGACGGCAACCCGGGCGAGCTGCTCACCGAAGAGCACATCGAGCATGCCAAACAGGCGCTCAAAGAGAGCAAGGAACGTGTCTTTGCCAGCCGCCGCACCAACACCAAGGAGAAGGAAGACAAGCCCAAGCAGCCGCGTCGCAACGCGCCGCGCAAGGCTGACGCTCCCCGCTCCGACAAGCCCAAGTCCGCCCCTGCTCCCAAGGCTGCACCGGTCGCCGATGCGCCGCTGGTGAAAGTGGATGCCGCTACCCTGAAAGTCGAGCAGGGCGTGCGCGTCGTGCTGGGCAAGTCCCCTGTGCCTGCGACCATCAAGGAAGTGACCAAGGATGACGTACAGGTTCAATTGCAGACCGGCATGATGTTGCGGGTCAAGTTCGAGCATCTGGTTCTCTAAGGAGACGAATGTTGAAGCATGGCGTGATTCGTTTTTCACTCGTTGCCTGTAGTCTGGCGCTTGCCGGGCTCGCACAGGCCATCGAGCCGGTGCTCAAGGAAAGTGATTTGCCTGTGTTGGCTCAAGAGAGCCAACATGCTACGGCCAGCAAGCGAATTGCCAATCTGTTTACCCGCTCCCACTACAAACAGTTCAAGCTGGACGACGCCTTTTCCTCCGTGATCTTTGACAAGTATCTGGAGAATCTGGACTACAGCCGCAACCTGTTTCTGGCCTCTGACATCAGCCGTTTTGAGAAATATCGTACCGGTTTTGACACCGACCTCGAGCGAGGGCGGCTGGCTCCGGCCTACGAGATGTTCAACCTGAGTCAGCAGCGGCGGTACGAGCGGTTCGAATACGCCCTCAAACTGCTCGACACTCCCTTCGATTTTACCCAGAAAGACAATTACGTCTTCGATCGGGAAGGGGCTCCCTGGCCCAAGGATGAAGCCGAGCTCAACGAGCTGTGGCGTCAGCGGGTCAAGTTCGATGCCCTGAGCCTCAAGCTCAGCGGCAAGGAGTGGCCCGAGATCAAGGAGCTGCTTGGCAAGCGTTACAACAACGCCATCAAGCGGATGTTCCAGACCGAGAGCGAGGACGTGTTCCAGCTCTTCATGAACTCCTTCGCCCGCGCCATTGAACCGCACACCAGCTATCTGTCTCCGCGCAGCGCCGATCGGTTCAACACCGAGATGAACCTCTCGCTGGAGGGGATTGGTGCCGTGCTGCAGGCGGAAGATGACTTCACCGTCATCCGCTCCCTGGTGCCCGGCGGCCCGGCGGCCAAGTCCAATCACCTGAAACCCGATGACAAGATCACCGGGGTGGGGCAGGACGACGGCAAGATTGTGGATGTCATAGGCTGGCGTCTTGACGACGTGGTCGAGCTCATCAAGGGGCCCAAGGGCAGCAAGGTGAAGCTGGAGATCCAGCGCGGCAAGGGCGCGACCGCCAAGACCGAGCTGGTGGAGCTGGTGCGTGACAAGGTGCGTCTGGAAGACAGAGCCGCCAAGTCCAAGGTGATCACCGCCGAGGGCAAGAAGATCGGCGTGCTCGAGATCCCGAGCTTCTACGTCAACCTGCACGACGACGTGATCAAGGAGATCTCCAGCCTCAACAAGCAGAAGATCGACGGCCTCATCGTCGATCTGCGCGGCAACGGTGGCGGTGCCCTGACGGAAGCCTCCGCCCTGAGCGGTCTCTTCTTTGCCAGCGGCCCCGTGGTGCAGATCCGTGATCACATGGGTCGCATCACCGTCAATGGAGACGACGACGGCAATGTCTACTACGGTGGCCCCATGTCGGTGATGATCGACCGCTACAGCGCCTCGGCCTCCGAGATCTTTGCCGCCGCCATGCAGGACTATGGTCGTGCGCTGATCCTCGGCGAAAACTCGTTCGGCAAGGGGACGGTGCAGCAGCATCGCAGCCTCGCCAAGGTCTATGACTTCTACGAGCAGCCGCTGGGTCACGTGCAGTACACCATCGCCAAGTTCTACCGTATCGATGGCGGCAGCACCCAGAACAAGGGGGTTGCTCCCGATATCGCCTTCCCGACCGCAGTGGCGCCGGGTGAGACGGGGGAGAGCCGCGAGTTCAACGCCTTGCCCTGGGACAAGATCGCCTCGGCCAGCTACGAGCGACTGGGGGACTTCTCCAGCCTGCTGCCCAAGCTGAAATCGGCCCACGAGGCGCGGATCACCAAGGATCCGGAATTTGCCTATGTGCTGCAGGACATCAAGGAGTATCAGGCGGACAAGGACAAGAAGTCGGTCTCCCTGAACGAAGCCGAGCGGCTGGCTGAACAGGCCAAACAGGATGAGAAGGCGCTGGCGCGAGCCAACGAGCGGCTGACCCGTCTTGGCAAGCCGACGGTGAAGAGCCTGGATGAACTGCCGACCGATTTCGAGGCACCTGACGAATACCAGGTGGAAGCGGCCAACATCACGGCGGATCTGGCCACCCTCAGCAAGAAGAGCTGATGCTGGCAACGAAATGACAAGGGCGACTCGGGTCGCCCTTTCTTTTGCCTGAATGCAAACTATTTGACCCTGTCCGAGCCTTGTGACAGCCTCTGACACGTCAATAACAAAGCGTGGAAGCACACAATAATGACTGAACAACCTCAGGCCATGACGGCCAAATATCGCCAGGATTACCAGGCTCCCCTCTATTGGTGTGACAGCCTGGATCTCGATTTTCAGCTGCAAGAGCCCCTGACCCGGGTCACCGCCATTTCCCGTTTGCGTCGCAGCGGCGATCACAACGAACCCCTGGTGCTGGACGGCGAGGGGCTTGACCTTGTCAGCGTCATTGTGGATGGCGTGCCCTATCAGCAATACGAGCAGGGAGAGAGCAGCCTGACCCTGTTCAACCTGCCGGCCGAGTGCGTGCTGACCGTGGTCACCGACATCGATCCCGCCGCCAACACGGCGCTGGAGGGGCTCTACAAATCCGGCGATGCCTATTGCACCCAGTGCGAGGCCGAGGGCTTTCGTCGTATCACCTATTACATGGACAGGCCGGACATCCTGGCCCGTTACAGTACCCGCATCACCGCCGACAAGGCCAAGTACCCCTATCTGCTCTCCAACGGCAACAAGGTCGCGAGCGGCGATCTGGACGACGGTCGCCACTTCGTGCAGTGGCAGGATCCCTTCCCCAAACCGAGCTACCTCTTCGCCTTGGTGGCGGGGGACTTCGATGTGGAACGCAACCACTTCATTACCAAAAGCGGCCGCCAGGTGGCGCTCGAGATCTTCGTGGACAAGGGCAACCTGGACCGCGCCGGTTTCGCCATGGAGAGCCTCATCAACTCCATGCGCTGGGACGAGCAGCGTTTCGGCCTCGAGTATGACCTCGACATCTACATGATCGTGGCGGTGGACTTCTTCAACATGGGGGCCATGGAGAACAAGGGGCTCAACATCTTCAACTCCAAGTTCGTGCTGGCCAACCCGGCCACTGCCACCGATGCGGACTACCACGGCATCGAGCGGGTGATCGGCCACGAATATTTCCACAACTGGACCGGCAACCGCGTCACCTGCCGCGACTGGTTCCAGTTAAGCCTCAAAGAGGGACTGACGGTGTTCCGGGATCAGGAGTTCTCCTCCGATCTGGGGTCGCGCGGCGTCAACCGCATCAACAACGTGCGCACCGTGCGCGGTCCGCAGTTTGCCGAAGATGCCGGCCCCATGGCCCACCCCATCCGCCCGGATGTGGTGATCGAGATGAACAACTTCTACACCCTGACCGTCTACGAGAAGGGCTCTGAAGTGATCCGCATGATGCACACCCTGCTGGGGGAGGACGCCTTCCAGGCGGGCATGCGACTCTACTTCGAGCGTCACGACGGCTCTGCTGCCACCTGCGACGACTTCGTGCAGGCGATGGAGGATGCCTCCGGGGTGGATCTCGCTCGCTTCCGCCGCTGGTACAGCCAGTCCGGCACCCCCGAGCTCACCGTGACCGACGAATACGATGCCGAAAGCGGTGTCTATCGTCTGCACGTGAGCCAGCACACGCCGCCGACCCAGGATCAGCCACAAAAGCTGCCGCTGCATATCCCCCTCGACATCGAGCTCTACGATGCACAGGGTGCCGTCATCCCGCTGCAATACCAGGGCAAGGCCATCGGCAATGTGCTGGACGTGCTGGAAGCACAGCAGACGTTCGAATTCGATCGAGTGCCGGTCAGACCGATACCCTCCCTGCTGCGAGACTTCTCCGCCCCGGTCAAGCTGCACTATGACTACAGCGACGAGGCCCTGGCCTTCCTGATGCGTCATGCCCGCAACGAGTTTGCCCGCTGGGACGCCGCCCAGATGCTGATCAACAAGGCGGTGATCGACGGGGTGGCCCGGGTCCAGCACGGGCAGGGGGTTGAACTCTCCCACACCCTGCTGGCGGCCTTTGTCGCCATTCTGGACGAGGCTGCACTGGATCCCGCCCTCAAGGCAGAGATCCTGGCCCTGCCGGGAGAGGCGACCCTGGCCGAGCTGTTCGAGGTGGCCGATATCGACGCCATCCACCAGGTGCGCAACGGGATCCAGACCGCATTGGCCCACGCCTTCGGCGACCGCCTGCTGGCGTGCTACGAGAGCCTGCGTCTGCCGGCTTATCAGGTGGTCCATGCCGACATGGCCAAACGGGCCCTCAAGGGCGTGGTGCTGGGTTATCTGGCGGCGCTGGATGCCGCGAAGGCCGATACCCTGGTGCGCGAGCAGTACGGGGCCGCCGACAACATGACCGACACCCTGGCTGCACTCCAGGTGGCCAACAGCCATCTGCTGCCGTGCCGCGCCGCGCTTTTGGCCGACTTCGAAGGCAAGTGGGCCCATGATGGCCTGGTACTGGACAACTGGCTGCGGCTGGTGGGCGCCAAGCCGGCCAAGGATGTGCTCGATGACGTGAAGCAGGCGATGGCGCACCCGACCTTCAGCATCCGCAACCCGAACCGGCTGCGGGCGCTCATCGGCAGCTTCGCCATGAACAACCAGGTGCAGTTCCACGCCGCCGATGGCAGCGGCTATCGCTTCCTGACCGATCTCTTGATCGAGCTCAACGAGGTCAATCCCCAGGTGGCGTCCCGCCTCATCACCCCGCTTATCCAGTTCAAGCGGCTCGATGAGGGGCGCAAGGCGCTGGTTCGCGCCGAGCTGACCCGCCTGGCCAACCTGGACGGGCTGGCGCGGGATCTGTTCGAGAAGGTGAGCAAGGCGCTGGCACAATAAGCGTCACGACGGCGGGCAGGGGAGTCTGGCTCTCCTGCCCGTTTTTCATGGATGACCAGGAGGTGACATGAGGCAATACACTTTTCGGCTCTCCCTTGGCCGCGACGAGATCATGTTGATGTACCAGGGGCAGGTGAACCGCCTGGTGGTACGTACCGAGCAGGGTCTGACCCTGGAGCTGGGGTTGGAGAAAATCCGGCGTTTTGTGTCGGAGAGCGGCGTTCACGGCTACTTTCGACTGAAAACCCAGGACGATCATCGCTTCATTTCCCTGGAACGCATAAATTAACAAAACTTGAACATCAATCCGGGTAAATATCTGCTTTAAGTCACTATCTATCCGGTAAATGGCGCGGCATCCAGTGCGATTTTCTGAATTTTGCCAACTTGGCAAAATTTATCACAACCCAAGCCGTGATCTGTCCCTTGTTTTTAACATCCCGTTATCACCTTTGCTCGCCTTCCTTGATCCAAGCCATTACACTTCGCTGCAACTCTGTACCGGCGCGCATCCTGGGTGGATGTCGCCGTGTCTGTGATGTCGTCCGATAAGGAAACTAGCAATGGCATTGAAAGACGCCCCTACATCCGTTCTGCTCGAAAACGTTCTCAGTCTGATCCACCAGAAATTGCCGAAAAACAGTGCCTCCCTGGTCGAATGTTTCGTTGCCAAGTTCTACGGCAACATGGCCAGCACTGATCTGCATGACCGCAATGACAGCGATCTCTATGGCGCCGCCCTCAGTCTGTGGAATGCCCTCAACCACCGTACCGGCATCGAGCCCTATATCCGGGTCTACAACCCCGAGCTGACCCGCCACGGATGGCAGTCTCCTCATACCATCGTCGAGATCATCCTGCAGGATTCCCCCTTCCTGGTGGACTCCATCCGCATGGCGCTCAAGCGTCTCAATATCACCGCCCACATGATGCTTCACCAGCCGCTGCACCTGATCCGCGGCGAAGGCGGCAAGATTGGCGCCATCCTGGATCTGGACAATACCGCAGAGCAGACCTCGGTGGAAACCGCCTTTCTCATCGAAATCGATCACCTGACCGGTGAAGAGGAGATGGACGCCCTGACTGCCGAGCTCAACTCGGTCGCGCGGGAAGTGGCCCTGGCGGTGGGAGACTGGCAGCCCATGCTGGCGCGCCTGAACGAGATCATCGAGGAGCTGCCCAAACGCAAGAACCCGGTCAGCCAGGCCGAGGTGGACTCCTGCGTCGCCTTCCTCAAATGGGTGGCCGCCCACAACTTCACCCTGATGGGTTATCGTCGCTACGACGTCAAGGCGGTGGAGGGGGATCACGAGATCCTGCCGCAGCCCGAGTCCAGCCTGGGGCTGATGAAGAACTCCATCAAGGACGAAGGCCAGCGCCTCGGCATCATGCCCGCCAGCGCCCGTCACGCGGCCCTCAGTTCCAACTTGCTGATCCTCACCAAGTCCAACAGCAAGTCCCGGGTACATCGTCCGGCCTATGTGGACTACATCGGCATCAAGCGTTTCGACGAGCACGGCAAGGTGGTGGGAGAGGATCGCTTCATCGGCCTTTATGCCTCCTCCATCTACAACACCAGTGCGACCCAGATCCCCCTCATCAGCCACCGCCTCGAGCGCATCATGGCCGCCTCCGGCTTTGAGTCGGGCTCCCATGCCTACAAGGCGTTGCTGAACGTGCTGGAAACCTACCCGCGCGACGAGCTGATCCAGGCCCGTGAAGAGGAGCTGCTGGCCACCGGTCTCGGGGTGCTGGAGATGCAGGAGCGGGACATGCTGCGCCTGTTCGTGCGCCGCGACGTCTACGGCCGCTTCTTCTCCTGCATGGTCTATGTCACCAAGGAGCGCTACAACACGGCGCTGCGGGTCAAGACCCAGCAGATTTTGCAGAAATATTTTGGCAGCAGCATCGATGTGGAGTTCAACGTCTACTTCACCGAGGGCGTGCTGGCACGGACCCACTACATAGTGCGGGTCAACAACAACAACGTGGATGTGGATGTGAACGAAGTACAGAACAACCTGATTGAAGCGGCCCGCAGCTGGGATGACCGCCTGGATTCCGTGCTGCTTTCCCACTATGGCGAGGCCCGCGGTAACGAGCTGCGCCGCCGTTTCAGCACCGCCTTCCCCCGTGCCTACAAGGAAGATGTGCTGCCGGGCTCTGCCGTCGCGGACATCATGGCCCTGGATGGATTGAGCGAGGCCGAGCCGCTTGGCATGCTGTTCTACCGCGCCCAGGAGGAGGAGAACGATCGCCGGGTACGCCTCAAGCTGTTCCACCGAAGCGAACCCATCCACCTCTCCGACGTCCTGCCCATGCTGGAAAACATGGGGCTGCGCGTCATCGGCGAGACCCCGTATCAGGTACGGACCCCCACCGGCGAGGTGTTCTGGATCCTCGATTTCTCCATGCTGCTGCGCGGTGAGCAGCCGTTCGATCTGGAGCAGAGCCAGCAGCGCTTCCAGCAGGCCTTCGCCGCCATCTGGAACAAGACCCTGGAAGATGACGGCTTCAACCGTCTGGTGCTGGGGGCCGGCCTCACCGGTCGTCAGGTATCCGTGCTGCGGGCCTATGCCAAATACATGCGCCAGACCGGTGTCTCCTTCAGCCAGTCCTACATCGAGGAGACCCTGACCCGTTATCCGGACATCGCCCAACTGCTGTTCACTCTGTTCGAACAGCGCCTGGATCCGGCCATCAAGCAGGATGCCAAGGTACAGGCCAAGCTGCACGAGGAGCTTGCGGCCAAGCTGGATCAGGTCGCCAACCTGGATGACGATCGCATCATTCGCCGTTATGTGGAGATGATCGACGCCACCCTGCGCACCAACTACTACCAGCTGGACAAGGCGGGCAACATCAAGCCTTACATCTCCTTCAAGCTGGCCCCCTCCAGCATCACCGACATGCCGCTGCCGCTGCCGAAGTTCGAGATCTTCGTCTACTCCCCGCGAGTGGAAGGGGTACACCTGCGCTGGGGCAAGGTGGCCCGTGGCGGCCTGCGCTGGTCCGATCGCAAGGAGGACTTCCGCACCGAAGTGCTGGGCCTGGTGAAAGCCCAACAGGTGAAGAACACCGTTATCGTGCCGGTGGGCGCCAAGGGCGGCTTCTATTGCAAGCAGATGCCGGCAGGCGCCCCCCGTGCCGTCATTCAGGAGGAGGGCAAGGCCTGCTACCGTCTGTTCATCCGCGGCCTGCTCGACGTGACCGACAACATCATCGGCGGCGAGGTGATCCCGCCAAAATCCGTGGTGCGTCACGACGAGGATGACTACTACCTGGTAGTGGCCGCCGACAAGGGCACCGCCACCTTCTCCGACATCGCCAACGAAATCAGCCTCGAATACGGCCACTGGCTCGGCGATGCGTTCGCCTCCGGCGGCTCGGTCGGCTATGACCACAAGAAGATGGGCATCACCGCCCGCGGCGCCTGGGAATCGGTCAAGCGCCACTTCCGTGAGATTGGCATCAACTGCCAGACCACCGACTTCACCTGCGTGGGGATAGGTGACATGGCCGGCGACGTGTTCGGCAACGGCATGCTGCTCTCCGAGCACATCCAGCTGGTGGGCGCCTTCAACCACATGCACATCTTCGTCGACCCGACCCCGGATGCGGCCGGGAGCTTCGTCGAGCGCAAGCGCCTGTTCGAGCTGCCCGGCTCCAGCTGGGATGACTACAACCGTGAGCTCATCTCCAAGGGGGGCGGCATCTTCCTGCGCTCTGCCAAGTCCATCAAGCTGAGCCCGGAAATGCAGACCCTGCTCGGCACCGACAAGAGCGGCATGGCCCCGAACGAGCTGATCAAGGCGCTGCTCTGCCTGAACGTCGACCTGCTCTGGAACGGCGGCATCGGCACCTATGTGAAGAGCGCCCGCGAGAGCGACGCCGACGTCGGGGATCGCAGCAACGACGTGCTGCGGGTCAATGGTCGTGACCTGCGTGCCCGCATCGTGGGCGAGGGTGGCAATCTTGGCTTCACCCAGCTTGGCCGGGTGGAGTACGCGAGCCAGGGTGGTCGCATCAACACCGACTTCACCGACAACGTGGGCGGGGTGGATTGCTCCGACAACGAGGTCAACATCAAGATCCTGCTCAACCAACTGGTGGCCGCCGGGGATCTGACTCTCAAGCAGCGCAACCAGATGCTCTACGATATGACGGATGCGGTGGCCCAGGTGGTCATCACCAACGCCTATCGCCAGTCACAATCCATCTCGGTGACCGCCTTCCGTGGTGCTGAGCAGCTGAAAGAGCAGCAGCGCTTCATCCAGGGGCTGGAGCGGGAAGGCAAGCTGGACCGGGCGCTCGAGTTCCTCCCCTCCGACGAGGAGCTCTCCGAGCGGATGGCGGCAGGGCAGGGGCTGACCCGACCCGAGCTGGCGGTGCTGGTGGCTTACGGCAAGATGGTTCTCAAAGAGCAGCTCAACTGCCCGGAAGTAACCGAAGAGCCCTTCCTCGCCAACATGCTGGTCACCAGTTTCCCGACCCAGTTGCAGCAGCAATTTGGCGCTGCCCTGGCCCAGCACCCGCTGCGAGGCGAGATCATCGCGACCCGGGTGGCCAACATGCTGGTCAACGACATGGGGCTCAACTTCGCCAGCCGGATGAAGGACGAGACCGGTGCCTCGGTGGCGGAAGTGGTCTGCTGCTTCGCCATGGCCCGGGAAGTGTTCGGCCTCGGCGCCCTGTGGCGTGACATCGAAGGGTGTGACAACGGGGTGGATGCCCAGACCCAGCTCGAGCTGATGTTCTACAGCCGCCGCATCGTACGCCGCGCCACCCGCTGGTTCCTGCGCGCCCGCAACCGCAGCTGGAGCATCGGCGAGAACATCGCCTTCTTCCGCCCGGCCTTCGAGACCCTGAGTCAGCACCTTTATGAGGTAATGGACGAGAGCGAAGTGGCCGAACACAGCCAGGCGGTCGCCGCCCTGATGGAGAAACAGGTGCCGGAGGCCATCGCCCGTCGCGTGGCCCACATGAGCAGCCTCTTCTCCTGCCTGGATCTGGCGCAGATTGCCGCGGAGCACAAGACCGACATCCTGCGGGTTGCCAACGTCTACTACCGCCTGGGTGCAAAGCTGGATCTGCACTGGTTCCTCGAACAGATCAACCATCAGCCGGTGGGCAACCACTGGCAGGCGATGGCGCGGGCCTCCTTCCGCGAAGATCTGGACTGGCAGCAACGCAGCCTCACCTCCGTGGTACTGGAAGGGTGCAAAGAGCAGGGGGAATGCGCTACCATACTGGCCGACTGGATTTCGGAGCATGAGCAACTCTTGTCCCGTTGGACCCACATGTTGGCCGACTTCAAGACCACGAGCACGCACGAGTTCGCCAAGTTCTCGGTGGCCTTGCGAGAGTTGAACCTGCTCCAGTTGAATTGCCGAACCTCGGCATAACCCCAAAAGCCCCGGCCAGTTGCCGGGGCTTTTTTTAAGGAGCAAGCATGCTGTACCCACTCGCCAGGCATTTCCTGTTCAAACTCAATCCGGAGCAGGCTCACGATCTCTCCATCAAATATTTGCCCCGCCTTCTCGGTACCCCGCTTGATTGTTTCTTCCGCCATTCTCTGCCCAAACGCCCCGTCACCGTCATGGGGCTTAATTTTGCCAATCCGGTGGGGTTGGCCGCCGGTCTGGATAAAGACGGGGAGTGCATCGATGCCTTCGGCGCCATGGGGTTCGGTTTCATCGAGGTCGGTACCGTGACCCCCAGACCCCAGAGCGGCAATGACAAGCCTCGTCTCTTCCGGGTGATCCCGGCCGAGGGGATCATCAATCGCATGGGATTCAACAACAAGGGAGTCGATCACCTAGTGGCTAAGGTGAAAGAGGCCAAATATCAGGGAGTGATCGGCATCAATATCGGCAAGAACAAGGACACCCCCATCGAGCAGGGCAAGGATGATTACCTTCTCTGCATGGACAAGGTGTATGACCACGCCGGTTATATTGCGGTCAATATTTCCTCGCCAAACACCCCGGGTCTGCGTCAATTGCAATATGGCGATGCACTGGATGAACTGCTGGCCGCATTGAAACAGCGTCAACAGGAGCTGGCCGAGAAATATAAAAAGTATGTGCCGCTGGCCGTGAAAATTGCCCCGGATCTGTCACTCGATGAAATAGATCAGGTAGCCGCCTCTTTGATCAAGAACCGTATTGACGGTGTCATCGCCACCAATACCACTCTGGAGCGGGAGATGATATATGACATGCCCCATGCCGCAGAGGCTGGCGGGCTCAGCGGTCGTCCGCTCCAGCACAAGAGCACCGAGGTGATTCGCCACCTGGCCAAGGCCCTCGACGGCGCCCTGCCCATTATCGGTGTGGGTGGTATCGACAGCGCCATGGCGGCTCGGGAAAAACTGGCAGCGGGTGCCAGTCTTGTCCAGATTTACAGCGGCTTTATTTATAAAGGGCCGAGTCTGGTCAAAGAGATCGTTACCCATATTTAAAAAATAACCGGTTGCCCTTATTTAACGTTGCTCAAATTCTCGACATGGAATAAAGTCGAGGGACGGCTTAGATAAGGGCACCACCATGTGTATTCAACCCAATGACAATTGGCAGTGGCATTATGACGCTCAGGATGATCGCCTGATGCTGGATTTGTCCGATCGCATGATATTTGCCACCGAATATAAAGGTCGACAACTTGTTCCCTGTTCTTTCACCACCCAGCCTTTTTGTGTGGATGATGCCGCCCTCTATTACCAGTTGATGGACAAGGCTGCTGAACTCGACTGGAGTACGCCCCACCAGGTCCAGCTGGTCCTCAATGCCATCGCCGTCAGCCGTTTTTATAAACCCCTGATGCCGCAAAGCTGGTTCTTTCATGAACAGCAGGCTCATGTTATTCCAGAGATGGGATCCCTGGTGTGGATGGATACTCCCCACGGTCGGGGGGAATTCATGGTCATCGAAGCCGGCGATCAGGCGAGCGTTTGCCTGAACCTGACCGACGAACTGGTGCTGACCAACAGCAAGACGCTGCCGCGCTTTGCCGTGATCAAGGTGATGAATAACCGGATGCAAGCCAGAGTCCGGGCACAGACACAATATCGGGAAGTGGGCTGACGATGGGGCCGTTATATGGCGACGAATAAGTCTGTTATAGGCCTGCTATATTGGTCTGATATTTAAGCGCACAGTCTCTCTCTTGTTCCATTATTTGTCTTTTTCCTTCGTCTGGTCGTCACGACCATTTTCTGCCTGGTCCGGGCAAGATTTTCGAATTCTTTACGAATGTGATGGTAGACAGCTGCCAGCCAAGAGCGGGATCCTGTCGCCCGCAAGGGGGGAGGGGAGAGTCTGCCGCGCCTCTTGCCGTTTATATGGCGCCTTTGTCCAAGGTTCGAGTGCCGAGCGCGGGCCGATAAGGTATAATGCGGCACTATTTTTATGGCATCCCCGTGAGCGTGATGAAAGAATTTTTTGCAACCTGCCCCAAGGGGCTGGAAAACCTGCTGGCCGTCGAGCTGACCAATCTGGGTGCGGAGCAGGTCCGTGAGACCGTGGCCGGCGTCCACTTCAAGGGCGAACTGGCCATCGGCTACAAGGCCTGTCTGTGGAGCCGCTTTGCCTCCCGTATCGTGCTGGTGCTCTCCGAGTTCCAGATGAACGACGATCTGGACCTCTACCTCGGGGCTCATACCATTCCCTGGGAGGAGCACTTCTCCGGTACCGCCACCATCGCGGTGGACTTTACCGGTACCAACGCCTCCATTCGCAATACCCAGTACGGCGCCCTGAAGATCAAGGACGCCATCGTCGATCGCTTCACCAAGCGCGGCCACGTGCGCCCGGATGTGGACAAGAAGTCTCCGGACATTCGCATCATGGCGCACCTTGGCAAAGGCAAGGCCAATATCACGCTGGACTTGTCAGGACCGGCGCTGCACCAGCGCTTCTATCGCCAGGGCACCGGCGAGGCGCCCCTCAAAGAGAACCTGGCTGCGGCCATGATTGCCCGCAGCGGCTGGGCTGGCGAGCCCATGATGGACCCCATGTGCGGCTCCGGTACCCTGCTGATTGAAGCGGCCTTCATCGCTGCCGACATGGCGCCTGCGCTGCGCCGTGAGCGCTTCGGTTTCGATCGCTGGCTGCAACACGATGGTGAACTGTGGCAGAGTCTGATGATGGAAGCCCAGGTGCGTGCCAAGCGCGGCATGCAGCGCTGCGAGGTGAAACTGTTCGGTTGCGATGCGGATACCCGGGTCCTGATGAAGGCCCGTGACAACGCCAAGGCCGCCGGCGTGGCCCATCTCATTACCTTCAAGCAGGCCGATGTCACCAAGCTGGAAAATCCGCTGCCGATGCCGGCTGTGGAAGGAGAGAGCCGTCAGGTCGGCATGCTCATCTCCAACCCGCCCTATGGCGAGCGTCTCGGTGAATTCCCGGCGTTGCTGGAAGTGCATCAGGCCCTTGGCGATGCCCTGCGCCGCGGCTTCCAGGGGTGGAAGGTCACCATTCTCTCCGCCTCTCCCGAACTCCTGAGCTGCCTGCGCTTGCGTGCCGACAAGCAGTATCGCCTGTTCAACGGCGCCCTCGAGTGCCAGCTGCGCAACTATCAGATCGCCCTCGATGCCGTCGCTTCCCAGAAAGAGGTGGCCCAGGACTTTGCCAACCGTCTGCGCAAGAATCTGAAGACCCTCGAGAAATGGGCGAGCAAGGAGAACCTCGATTGCTACCGCCTCTATGACGCGGACTTGCCGGAATACAACGCCGCCATCGACCGCTATCAGGATTATCTGGTGGTACAGGAGTACGCGGCGCCCAAGGACATTCCCGCCCAGAAAACCCGCCAGCGTCTGCTGGACATGGTGCAGGCCGCCATCAAGGTGACCGGCATGGACGGCGAGAAGGTGATCCTGAAGGTGCGCGAGCGCCAGGAAGGCAAACAGCAGTACCAGAAGCTCTCCGAAGAGCAGCACCGGATGGAGGTGCAGGAGTACGGTGCACGCCTCTGGGTCAACCTCTACGACTATCTGGACACCGGCCTCTTCCTCGACCACCGCCAGACCCGCCGCATGCTGGGCCAGATGGCAAAGGGCAAGCGCTTCCTGAACCTCTTCGCCTACACCGGCAGTGCCACCGTGCACGCGGGGCTCGGCGGCGCCCGCGAAACCACCACGGTGGACATGTCGCGCACCTACCTCAACTGGGCCCAGGACAACATGCGCCTCAACTCGCTGGTGGGCCGCGAGCACAAGTTCGTGCAGGCGGACTGCCTGAAGTGGTTGTCGGAAGCCGACGAGCAGTACGACCTCATCTTCATCGATCCGCCCACCTTCTCCAACTCCAAGCGGATGGACGAGAGCTTCGACGTGCAGCGGGATCACCTGCTGTTGATGCAGCACCTCAAGCGCCTGCTCGCGGCGGACGGCACCCTGGTCTTCTCCAACAACAAACGCCACTTCAAGATGGACTTGGCCGGCCTTGACGCCATCGGTCTCAAGGCGCAGAACATCACGAACAAGACCCGGCCCAAGGACTTCGAGCGCAACCAGCATATCCACAACTGCTGGATCATCACCCACGCCGAGGCACAAGGCTGATGCTGACCCTGTTTCACACCGACGGCTGCCACCTGTGCGAACAGGCGTGGACGCTGGTGGAACAGGCCGGGATGGCCGCGCAGACCCGCCGCTGCGACATCCTGGAGGAGGAGGCCTGGCTCGAGGCTTACCGGGTGCGCATCCCGGTGCTGCAAGACAGTGCCGGCCGGGAGCTGGGCTGGCCCTTCACCCTGGGGGAGCTGCAAGGCTGGCTGGCACAGGGGTGAGCAGGATTTGACGACAAAACGGGGGCAGATTCACGCTGCCGCCCGTTTTTTCATAAGCAACAAGGAACAAACATGGCTCTTTTGACATTGCACGGCGCGTCCCTGTCGTTCAGTGATTTTCCGCTGCTCGACCATGCCGAGCTCACCATAGAGCGGGGCGAGCGCCTCTGTCTGGTGGGTCGCAACGGGGCGGGCAAGTCCACCCTGATGAAGGTGATTGCCAGCGAACTGCCGCTGGACGACGGCCGTCTGGTGTTGCAACAAGATTTGAAAGTGACCCGCCTCGAGCAGGATCCGCCCGCCTCGAGCGAGATCACCGTGTTCGATTACGCCGCAGAAGGGCTGGCCGGGGTAGGGGAGCTGCTCAAGCAGTACCACCATGTCTCCCACGCCCTGGCGCACGACCCTTCCGATGCCAACATTCGCACCATGAGCCAGTTGCAGGAGCAGCTCGACTATCAGAACGGCTGGCAGTACGAAACCCGCATCAATCAGGTGCTGACCCTGCTCGATCTCGACCCTGATGTGACGCTCGACAGTCTGTCTGGCGGCTGGCTGCGCAAGGTGGCTCTGGCCCGCGCCCTGGCGTGTGACCCGGACCTGTTGCTGCTGGACGAGCCGACCAACCATCTGGACATCGATGCCATCAACTGGCTGGAAGAGTTCCTCAAGGACTTTCGTGGCGCCATCGTCTTCATCTCCCACGACCGGGAGTTCATCCACAAGCTGGCGACCCGGATCATCGATCTCGATCGCGGCGTGATCACCTCCTGGCCCGGTAACTATGACGAATATCTGCAAGGCAAGGAGGAGTGGTTGCGGGTCGAGGAGCTGAAAAACGCCGAGTTCGACCGCAAGCTGGCCCAGGAAGAGGTGTGGGTCCGCCAGGGGATCAAGGCGCGTCGTACCCGCAACGAGGGACGGGTGCGGGCCCTCAAGGCGATGCGCATGGAGCGCACCCAGCGCCGGGAACTGCAGGGCAAGGCCAAGCTGCAACTGGACGAGGCGGGCCGCTCCGGCAAGCTGGTGTTCGAGACCGAGGGGCTGGGGCTGGACTTTGGTGATCGCACCCTGTTCCAGGGACTGGATCTGCAGGTGCTGCGCGGGGACAAGATTGCTCTGGTTGGCCCCAACGGCTGCGGCAAGTCGACCCTGATCAAGCTGCTGATGGGCCAGCTCGAGGCGAGCCGTGGCTCGGTGCGCCAGGGGACCAACCTGGAAGTGGCCTACTTCGATCAATACCGTGAGCAGCTCGATCCCGAGAAGACGGTGGTGGACAACGTGGGGGAGGGCAAGCAGGAGGTGATGGTTCGCGGCCGCTCCCGCCACATCCTTGGCTACCTGCAGGACTTCCTGTTCGAGCCCAAGCGGGCGCGCACCCCGGTCAAGGCCTTGTCAGGGGGCGAGAAAAACCGTCTACTGTTGGCCAAACTCTTCCTCAAACCCAGTAACTTGTTGATTCTGGATGAACCAACCAACGACCTGGATGTCGAAACGCTGGAATTGCTGGAAGAGCTGCTCACCGATTATCCGGGCACCCTGCTGCTGGTCAGCCACGATCGCCGTTTCATCGACAATACCGTGACCGGCTGCTGGCTGTTTGAAGGGGATGGACGGATCAGCGATTATGTCGGGGGCTACGCCGACATGATGGCCACACGAGCCCTGCAGGCCGCCCAACAGACGGCCAAGCCGGCCCCGGTCAAGGTGGCAGAGCCTGTCGCATCGGCAGCGGAGCCTGCGAAAAAAACACGAAAACTCTCTTACAAGTTGCAACTGGAGCTGGATAATCTGCCAGCCCGGCTGGAACAGTTGGAAATGGAACTCGATGCCCTGCAGGCCGAGATTAACCACCCCGGTTTCTTCTCCCTGCCAGCAGAGCAGACCCAGCCCAAACTGGATGCATTGAATGCGGCAGAGGCCGCATTGGAACACGCCTTCTCCCGTTGGGAGGAGTTGGAAGCGTTGAAACATCAAGACTAAGGAAGTAGATGAAAAAGCAATTATCCATGCTGGCCATCCTGGTCGGCGCCAGCCTCAACGCGCAGGCGGCACAAAGCTCCTTTTTCACCATCGTCGATGACGAAGTCAAAGGCTATGCCAGCGGGATCAGCGGCGATGCCAACGGCCTCATCGGGCTCAACACCAAGAACAACATGGCGGAATACTTCTCCACCGTGCGGTTTGCCGACTTCCTGGTGGATCGTTTCCGTTTCGAGCAGGGTTGCATGCTCTCCAACTCGGTCTGCAACTCCTTCTGGAGCGACAACTCGGGCTTTGCCTACCAGTGGCGTCGCGACTTCCTGGACAAGGTGGATCAACGCAGCAACCTGGGCTACGTGACCAGCTCCGAGGTCGATGGCCTGGTGACGGCCCTCGGGGATGTTCCGGAGGATCGGGTCGGTTACAAGATGAATGGCAAGCTGCGCACCGCCTTTGCCGTGGTCAATGACGGCAACCCGGTCGAGCTCAAGGATGCGGCCAGCACCCACGGCCTGAGCGTACCCACCTCCATCAAGAAGCTGGACAACGGTCAGTATCTGGTGACCGGTACCGCGGCCAGCGACAAGTATCGCCACAAGGTGGGCGGTGATTTCTACAAGTGGTGTTTCGAGACGGGCAATGACAGCCAGTACGGTGACTTCCGCTACTGCCCCGGGGTCGATACCCAGGCGAGTTTCTGGCTGCTCAACAGCTCGGGCGGGTTCAACAAGCTGATGCAGGCCGGCACCTATGGCCATCAGCGTGACGAGGTGCTGCAAACCGCTTCTGCACTGGGCGTGGCCAAGTACAACGGCACCCTCTACGGCGTGGGCTACAGCTCTACCGGCGAGGTGGGCACCGGTGATCTGGATGGCCGCAACCTCGCCAGCTACTGGACCCTGGATACGGCTGCCGGCACCGTGGGCACCACCAAGATCATCCCGCTGCCGGATGGCGAGCCTGGCAAGGACGATGCCAAGCTGCAACACAGCTGGGCCGTGGCCGTCAACGACAACGGCTACGTGATCGGCAACCAGCGCTATCGCATCAACAAGGGTCAGAACCGCCCGGTGGAGATGTTCCTGTTCAACCTGAGCAAACCGGGTACGGCGGCCAGCCTTCCTCTTCAAGACAAGCCGGTCTCGGGGGCAGGCTCGGAAGCGGCCGCCATCAACGAGCACAACATGGTGGTTGGCTGGCGCGACTCCCGCCATCAGACCCAACCGGTGGTCAATGGCACCAACCGCATGCAGGAAGCCTTCCTGCTGAACGCGGCCGCCCCGGCCAACAGCTGGTATCTGAACGATCTCATCTGTGGCAAGGATGACGCCGGCAACAAGCAGTGTGCCCAGAACGGCAAGTACTATCACATCGCTTATGCCAGCGGCATCAGCAGCGACGGCACCATTGCCGCGACGGCGTATCGCTATGACAGCGAGAGCGACCTCAACAAACGCGCCAACGCCACCGTGGTCGCCGTCAAACTGACGCCGGCCGTGGCGGATTATCAGGGCAATGCCCCGGCCAGCTATGTGGTCAGCAATGCGCCGGTCAACAACCAGACCGGTCAGGATGGTGGCGAGGGCGGTGGTGGCAGCCTGTTCTGGTTGACTCTGCTGGCGCTGCCCTTTGCCTGGCTGCGTCGCTATCAGCGATAAGTAAGTGTCATCAAAAATTAATGCAGTTCAGTATCTTGTGTCACAACCCCTGAATAGCATGGAATTTTTTGTTTGACCCTGCCTCCCCCCTGGGGTAAAGATGAAGGCGACCGGTGAAAAACTGGTCGCTTTTTTTGTTCCACGAAGAGGGTCGTAGATGATGAAGAGACAGAAACGGGACCGTCTGGAGAGAGCTCGCGCTCGTGGTTATCAGGCTGGCGTAGTCGGCAAACAGAAAGAAGCGTGTCCGTACCAGTGCCTGGATGCCAGGGGCCATTGGCTTGGTGGTTGGCGCGATGCCATGGAAGGGCGAGGCTCAGGCCTCTTCATGAAGTAACCGATACTTCATCACTCATTACAATAGGAAAGGGGCCATCGTGGCCCCTTTACGTTGTCTCTGCTCACCCAGGAGCAGGATCAGAATGCGGTGGTGTCTTTGAACAGGCCCACTTTCAGATCGGTGGCGCTGTAGATGGGGCGACCATCCACTTCCACGACGCCATCGGCAATGCCCATGACCAGTTTGCGGTTGATGACGCGCTTGAAGGTGATCTTGTAGGTGACCTTCTTGGCCGTCGGCAGGATCTGGCCGGTGAACTTGACTTCACCGACACCCAGCGCACGTCCTTTGCCAGGACCCCCTTTCCAGCCCAGGAAGAAGCCGACCAGTTGCCACATAGCATCCAGGCCCAGGCAGCCGGGCATGACGGGATCGCCGGGGAAGTGGCAGTCGAAGAACCAGAGATCCGGCGTGATATCGAGTTCAGCCAGGATTTCACCCTTGCCGTGCTCGCCGCCATGGTCGTTGATCTTGACGATGCGATCCATCATCAGCATGTTGGGGGCGGGCAGCTGGCTGTTACCTTCACCAAATAATTCGCCACGGCTGCAGGCAAGCAGCTCTTCACGGGTAAAGGACTCTTTGCCTTGTTCGCACAGGGAGAGGCGGGGATCAGTGGTGTCGTTATCTAGGGTCACGCTGTTTATCCTTCATATGGGTCAAAGCCGGGCCAATTTAGCTTACAGATGTTCGCTAAACAACTCCGATCACTTCATTTAACGGCCAAGCAGCCGATCCAGCAGGCTGCGCAGCAGGCCGCCACTCTTGGTTGCCGTGCCATTGAGTTCGTCCAGTCTCTCCTGGATGCGGCCAAACAGGGTATCCGGCATGTCTGGTTCGCCAGCAACGCAGCCGGTGAGCAGCTCGATAGCCTCTTCCACGTGATCCACCGGGTGGATGTGGAACTGGCCGGCCTCTACTGCCGCGATCACTTCATCAGAGAGGTTGAGCTGCTGGGCGTTGGTGCCGGGCAGCAGAATGCCTTGCTTGCCGGTGAGGCCGTGGATCTTGCACACCCGGAAGAAGCCCTCAATCTTCTCGTTCACGCCGCCAACGGCCTGCACATTGCCGAACTGGTCGACCGCACCGGTCACAGCGAAGTGCTGGTAGATGGGCTGGCGGGCGAGGGCAGAGAGCAGGGCACACAGGCCGGTCAGGGAGGCGCTGTCACCATCGATCTCGTGGTATGACTGCTCGAACACCAGGTTGGCCGAGAGCGGCGAGGGGTTCTCTGCGCCGAACTTGTTGGAGAGGTAACCGTGGATGATCATCATGGCTTTGGCGTGAATGTGCCCGGCGAGCTCCGCCTTGCGCTCGATGTCAGCCACATCGCCATCCCCGAGGTGGACGGTCGCGGTGAGGCGTACCGGCTCCCCGAAGTCATAGGGATGGCCGGCCACCTGGATGACGGAAAGGCCGTTGATCTGGCCAACCTCTTCACCGTCGGTCTGCAGCAGGATCTGGCCGTCGATAACACCCTGATCCGATTGCTCCACCAGATAGTTGAGGCGGTAATCCTGCTCTTCCAGGGCGAGCAGGATATGTTCGTCAGTGACGCTGGTCGCTTCCAGCTCGCGGGCCAGGCTGTCGGCCATGCGCATGATGGCGCCGAGCTGTACCTCGGAGAGGGATAGCCACTCCTGGTGGTCACACAGGCGGCTGGCATGGCGACAGAGGGCGAGGAGGGCACTTGGCGTGAAATCCAGCAGCGCCCAGCGCGCTCGCAGCCAGGCGAGATATTGCAGGAAGGCGGGGAGATCTTCCTCGATGTTCACTTCGGAGACCAGATCGGCACGCAGGAAGATGCGCTCCGCCATGTCCCTGTCCAGCATCTGGAATTCCGCCACGTCCAGCCTGTCACCGACCAGGATCAACTTGAACCGGATGGGGGTCGCTTCCGGGGTGAAGAACGGCGTCAGCGTCTTGCCTTCCTGATAGGCATTCCAGTCCAGCTCGCCTTTTTGCATGGCGTTTTTGAGCTTGAACCAGAGATGAGGCTGATCCAGCAGCTCATCGAGCTGAAGTATCAGGTAACCACCGTTGGCTTCCCGCAGCAGACCAGGTTCCAAAAGGTGCTGGTTGGCGTAAACGGAGCCTTGTTCCGTCTGATAGTTGATGGAGCCGAACAAGGTATCCCAGTTCAGGTCACGGCCGTAGACGACAGGGGCTTGCTGATCCTCATGATGGATCAGCAGGTTGATTAGCACCGGGTGCTGGAACTCGAGGCCCTGGGCGACATGGGCGGCCAGATCGGAGAGGAAATCCACGATCTTGGGGTCGTTGTTCTGTTTGCGGATGATCCGGGTGACCAGCCGCTCGGCGTCGAGATGGTGGCTCATCAGCTTGAGCAGCTCACCGACCATTTCGCAGAACTCGAAACCCGAGCCCGGTTGCAGGCGCAGCCAGATGGGCTTGAAAGGGTTGTTGAGATTCTCGGTATAACAGAGATCGAACAGGTCGCCATCCTTGCCATTCGAAGAGGCGATCAGGGTCTGGCAGACATTCTCGTAATCTGCACCGGGGAAACCGTTGAGGATCATGACCGGGCAGTCACCATCAAAACTGGCCAGCCGTTTTATACCCGAAATCGCTCTGGGTTGCAGGGCGGCAAACGGAATGGGGTCGAGTTCGCCAAGTGTGGGGAACTGCTCAATCGAGAAAGCGGGTTTTAATTGTTCTGATGTTAATTCAGCCACTTAAGACATCCGGTCGGGGATAGGATCAATTGCCACCATTATACACAGTTCGGTTGAGGGTGACAGAATACCAAGATATTTCATTTAACATAATATACATTATGCGCGGTTAGATTAGGCTCATTTTGAGGGGCCGCCATCATCGTCCAGCCCAGTACCAGAGCGGCTGCGGAGGCCCCGCAATACTTTTTTAGAATGTCGTACCATTCCTTTTTTGCTTCATCTGACTTCGCTCTTACCGCGTGAAGTGAAATCATCACTTCTGCGGGGTCTATTCCTATTTCTTTAGCTATGAAAATTGCTGTCTCGTCAGTTACTTGCAAGTTTCCTTTCATGATTTGAGATATGTACTGTGACGAAAAACCTAGTGCTTCTGCGGCATCTTTGTACTGAGTAAGGTTTTTCGCTCTCATGTATGCGTCTAATAGCGTTTTTGAGTCCATTTTCTTGTTCCTCTCAACGAGCTGTTGCAACCGGATTATATGTAATTAAGCGCTATATGGCTCACTTGCTTACTTGATTGGCTTCAGCTTTATTGCACTCAAGTAATCACTTGAACGAGTGTGCCAGCATGGAACGCCAGACCCTACAGCAAGAACCCCCTGTTTACCACGTCTGCCAGACCTGCGGCGGAGAAGGCTGTGAGGTCTGTTCTGACTTCTGCATCCTGGATGGTGACATCGAACTTGACCCTTATGAGTGCCGTTATTGTGGATGGATTGGTGGGCACGTTGATGGTTGTGTTTTCGTTGATCCTGACCTCGATTCATCGCCGATAAATGGGGTTATCGGCATCATTCCATCCTTTCAATGCCCACTCTGTGGCAAAACTGACTTCGATTCTCCTGAAGGATGTCAGTCTTCAGCAGTTTATTCCCCTGCTGTTGGTGATTGGCTTTGCTGTATGCCTGGCCTTTCAGGTGCTGTTTCGGTGTCTATCAACTGTGGTATTGGAGGCGAAAAATGATCCGCTTCCCCTCCTACTCCGCTCAAAAGGACCTCCACAATGGACGTAATGTCATCAATGGACGATCTGCCGTCGATGCTCTCTTACATCCTTCTCTGGGTCTTCGTCATTCCAGGGATCTTTCTCACCTTGGTTTGTCTGCTCATGAAAGTTACCTCTACCAATTACGCTCTTCTGAGCCGTATCTGGCGATGCTCCGGCAGCAGTGGGCGGAAGACCAAGCAGCCGCCCTCCCCTTAGACCTCAAGGCCCACTACGCCGACAAAGAGACCCATCATATTCAGGTAGGTTCGTTCGCCTACCTCGATGACACCGCCTTACTCAAGTATGGCGACATCAATGCCCCCGAGCACTGCCAGTACCGTCATGACATGACCGTGCGCAATCACTACCTCCTGCCCTGGTTCCGTTCTGCCTACAGTCAAGCCCTTGAGTACGCCGATTTGCTCACCGCGAACCAGCGTATCAAAGAGCTTTACGACCTCATGAACGTGTCCGGCGACTGCGGTACCCTCTCCCTCACCTCTGACGATGAAGGGTTTGAGGCATTTGCTGAGCGCTTGGCCAAGCACGTGATGATCCTTCGGAGGGACTATTTCGATGGAGATGAAGAGGAATACCCGGCGTTTCGCGCTGCTCACGCCTTACTCGTTGGATACGATTTTCGAGACCCCGATTTCGACTATGACTTCGAAAATCCCGATGCTCCTCGCCCGTGCCATTGGCTCAATCGTTGGGTTGATCCTGTTCATTTGGTTCGGCTTATACGTCGTGTTGCTGCTCGCCGTCTCTTTGACGCCTCACGACTTTCTGGAATTGTTCATAAAAACGGACAGCCCTATTCACCCGATTATCTTGTCTCTCGCCGGGTACACCGTACTCGCAAGAATAGAACCACTCTTTCAGGTCTTGCTGCTGTCAGTCTTGCTGATGGTCTTCATGGATGTCCTCTCACTGATGCCATAGACGCCTCCGTCTCGAATCCTGAGGTTCAACGCGCCGAGCTGATGGCCCGTCTCAAGGGGTTTGAGCAGGTTGCCAAGCAAGAGCGCCATGCCGCCCTCTTCCTCACCTTAACCTGCCCTTCCCGTTTCCATCCCACCAGTGGCGGCAAACCTAATCCCAACTGGTTGGATGCTGGTCGTCCTACCGTCAAGGATGGGCAATCCTATCTCAACGGCGTATGGCGCAACATTGGTCGCCGTTGTGCTGACAAGGGCACCGACATCAACCCCAAAGAGCCGATTTCTGTTTACGGATTTCGATTCGCTGAGCCTCATGCTGATGGCACCCCCCACTGGCACGCCATCATCTTCGTCCCTTACAAGCAGGCCAATGAGTTCCGCACCATCTGCCGCCGTGAGTGCTTCAAAGACTCCCCTGATGAGCCGGGTGCCCGCAAACATCGCTTTACCTGCAAACCGTTATCTCTCAAGCGTGGCTCTGCTGTCGGCTACTGCTCCAAGTACATCGCCAAAAACGTCGATGGCTTCGCAGTTGGTGAGGATTACGAAACGGGTACGGCTGCCCTTCAAACCGTCCAGCGTGTCCTTGCCTGGAAGGGAGCCAATAACATCCGCCAGTTCCAGCAGATAGGCGGCCCCACTGTCACCGCATGGCGTGAGCTGCGCCGCATGTCTACACAGGATTACGATATGCCCGGATTTGAATCCCTCTGCCAAGCTGATTGGTTGCTCCTTGAAGCCTGCCGGCGCTCTGCTGATGCCGGCGACTGGGGCGAGTTCTGCATTGCCATGGGCGGTATCTTCTGCCCCCGTGACCAGCAGGCCCTTCGCCCTGCTTACTCCACTCCCCGCGCTTTCACTCGCCTCAATGCTGGCAACGTGGGTCGTCCATACCACCAGAACGCCGAGGATTTCGAACTCCTCATCAGCCCCGAGGGGCGCATTACCCAGTATGGCGACAAGGCCCGCGCCACCATTGATGGCCTTCTGTTCAACCAGATCCACATCGCTACCCGCCTCAAGCGTTACCAGATCAAGAGCCTGGAAGCGTGGGAAGCCCAGAAGAAGAAAATCCTTGAAGCCGTTCGCGATTACTTCATCACGGCCACTGAGACAGGCGAATACCTCCACATGGCTGACGAGTTGTATCAGGAGGGGCGGCAGAAGCTCTTGGAAGACCTTGATAATTCCCAGCTCCTCGCCCTGGACTGGGCCGACTGGCAGGAGTGGGCAGCGCGCAGCGCTGGCGACTCCTGTCCAGTCGCGCCTCCTGTCCCCTTGGACCCGTGTCAATAACTGCCCGAAGCACTCAACCACCAACTACACAACGCAACGAATCGAGGTAAGAAAATGAAAATCATCGCCCAAATCTTGTCGGCCACCGATATCACCACCTCCACCAAGGACCGCGATGGCCGCAAGGTCACTACTGGCCAGGTCAAACTGCTCTGTACTGACCCCAGTCAGATCATCGACGTGGCCATCACTGAAGAGCAGGTCACTGCCGGATATCACGCATCCCTCAAGACCATCGTCGGCAAAGGCCCGACCGAATTCATGGTCGAGTACCGCTCCGGTTCGTTCGGTGATGACAACAACCGTCACCGCTCCTACAACGGTTTCCGCCTCGTGGATCTTCCTGCCAGCGTCCAGGCAAAGGCGTAAGCCATGGACGTTGACTACTCCCAACTGATGGTGGCTGCGTCCTATCTGCTGCTGTTCGCCTTTGGCTTCAACGGGGGGAATCAACGCTGATGGACCCAGTAATCGCACTGTATATCGCTGGCGGGCTGCTTGTTTGGCTCGTTGGCTACGGTTCTGGCACGGTGTTTCGACACACCCGCCAGATTTTTGAAAAGGCCTCTCGCGGGTCTTGATAGTGGTAAACGCTTATCAAACGTTTGATAAGTGAAACTGTAATCAAAAGGAAACTGACTATGAAAATTCGCAACATGGCTCGTAAGTACGCCGCTCCCGTTCTGGTTGCTGGCTCTGCCCTGGTCTCTGGTTTCGCTTCTGCTGCAATCGATGAGACTGCCGTCACCGCCGTGAAGACTGCCGTCATCGCTGACGCTGGTACCGCTTCTGCGGCTGGCTTCGCCATCATGGCTGTTGTTCTGTCCCTGTCCATCGGCTTCGGTCTGCTCCAGACCTTCGCCCGCAAGGGTGCACAAGGCTGATCAACCTCGGGGCTTTGCCCCTGTACTGTCGGGGGGCTCTGCCCCCCTTTTTTATGGGGGATATATGCGCCCGTTCATCATACTCTTTACAGCCTTATTGACCTTCAGCGGCGGCGTGGCTGCTTTTTCCATGTCGTCAGTCATCAAACAGGCTGAAGTAATTCGTGTCAATGCCGTTACCGCTGCCACTAATACCGCCATAACTGTCAGCACAACTATTCGTGGCTTTGCTGCCAATGACCCTTATCAGATTAAAAAAATTGATGTTCCCAAAGCTACTTATATGACTCGCTTTAAAGCAGGCATGGGGGAGACTGGAGGGCTTAAGGGTCTTTTGAAGCGCAATGCTTGGTACGCTGGCTGGGCCGCTACAATGCTTGCCGCTGGCTGGGCAATAGATGAGCTCACCAATCAAGTCACTCAGCCTAACGTTTCTTATAAAGGGCAATGTTCCTCAAATCGCGGCAATGCTTTCAATGTTAGCTTAACTAGCTGTTATTCTTATGCCGTTTATGGCGATATTGTTAAGCAAGTCAATCACGTTAACGGACCTAATCCCCCTGTTGTGGGTAGCACTACCTCATATGATATTTATTATTGTGCCGCATCCCAACCCACCTATTGTTATCAAAATCCTGTTAGGGCTTATTTTACAGCCCAATCTAAAGACGTTAATGGCTCCATATCCGTTAGCGATGACGCTATTTATGATTCCATTGTAACTGAAATGCTAAAGGACAAAGATAAGGCTTCTCAAGCTTTCATGGTTCCTGACCCCTGGCCTTATCCCTATCCTCAAATTTTTCCTGATACTGTTCCTTATATCCCGGGCGTTACTCAGTCAGACCAAGAGCTTCTTGATTTGTATGCACAAGGGTTACTTCAGTCTACTAACCCTAATGCCGCTCATTATGTGACTCCTGAAAAACTTGCCGAAATCGCTGCTCTAGCTGGTCAGTTACAGGCTGGTGTTACCCCTGAAGCCCTTGTTGATGCCGCCAATCAGGCTGCTCAAGCGCCAGTTACGCAAGCCCAGCTTGAGGAGTTGATGAAGAAACAAGAGGCTGCTGAGGCTAAGGCGGATGCTGCTGCACTTGAGGCAGCTAAAGCGGCACTTGCCCCAGCTACAACGGCACTTGATCAACTCAATGATGAAAAAACTGAATTGGAAGATATGATTTCTGATTCGCCGACTGCTAATCCACCTTCTTCTATCCCTGATATCTTTGATTGGACATTGCCTACGGGTAATTGTCAGCCTTACCCCTTCACTTTCACTATTAAAGCCGGTTCTGCTCAAGCGGATGACGATGGCGCTTTTTGTCGCACCTATAATGAAGTTGCCCACCCGCTTATATTCTGGTTTTTGAATATGCTGACTGCTGTTTATATATTCGGCATTTGGTCTCGAACTATGACTTCTGTTGTTGGAGGTAGATAATGAAACTTTTAATTGCATTTCTTATCGAGAAGGTTGGCGAGCTCTTTGCGAAAATAGTTTCCTTCTTTTCTCGCAAGGCCGCCGTAGCTGCTTTGATTCTTGCTATGACAACAATGGTTGTTACGTTCACTTCTGCAATTAATGGCTTGTTAGGTGGTATTTCATCTTCCCCTTCTGCCAATGCTTACATTTTGTTTGGCTTGGGGCTCCTCCCTTCCAATACGGCTGCATGTATATCGGCAATTGGCGTTGCTAAGGCGGCCCAATGGCTCTTTATTTGGCAGTTGTCGCTTGCCCGTTCTGCGTTTGATGGAAAATAAGGCGGTTCAATGAAAGCACCTTATTTCGTCACGGGGCCTGTTGGCGCGGGTAAGACCGTTAACATGGTCAATATTATTGTCGGTTATCTTAATGAGGGCCGTCCTGTTGCCACTAACATTGATGTTTATCCCGAGCATATGCCCCTCAATGAAATCGGTAAACAGATCCCTATCATCCGGCTTCCCGAAGAGCCCCGTTCGTCCGACCTTGAAAACCTCGGCTATGCCTATGAGCGCCCCAAGAAAACCGCCCTTTGGTCTGCCGAAGAACAGCTCTATGACGAATCCAAAAATGGCTGTCTCGCCCTAGACGAAACTGCCTTCTTCATGAACACCCGTGACTGGAACAATCCGGATCGTGCCCAGCTTATCAAGTGGCTCCGGCTTGTTCGAAAGCGCGGCTGGAATGCTTTCCTCGGTGTCCAGGATATCGAGTCTATCGACAAACAGATCGTCAATGCCCTTTGCCGCACTGTCTGCTGGTGCTACAGCACCGACACCATGTTTAGCGCTTCCATGGGGGCCAAGGGTTTCCTTGTCTACCCGCTGATCTGGTTCGCCCGTCTCTTCATCCGGTTTGTGCTCCGAGTTCCCCGTGTTCACGTTGCCAGCTACTTCAAGGGCAAGAGCAAGACCACGGGATCCCCCTGTGGCACCAAATACGCTTGGGGCCGCTGGCTCTACAAGGCCTATGACACCGCCCAGGAATTTGACGATGGCAAAGAGTTGTTTGATTTTCCGATACGAGATTCAAAGGGGCTGATTAAGTGCCGTATCCGGCTTGGTAATGGCGAGTACAAAGAGGCCTATTTGCACCCGTCAGCCATTGATGCCACCCCCGACTGTGAGCGCATCACAGAACCTCGTTTCGTTGATATGCGGGCCTGCTATACCATCCTCCCCGCCAAGTACATCCATCAGTGGTATGGTGCAAAAGACCAGGCTAAAGCCCCTTCACCGGATGCGCCTCAAATCCGATTCCCGATCACCAATCCATCCCTTATCCCGCGCTACGTCATGATGAAGTGTGCTGACCGTGTTGCTCGATCCCAGAACGTTCCTCTTGCTTCTGTCCTGCTGCGCTGGGGCCTTGTCAGCTACGCCACGGCACGTTCTCACCCCGAACTCGGCCCCGTCATTCGTCGGCAATATTGGTTGCGTCGTTACGGCCTCAAATCAACGGTGGATTATCATGGTCGGGTTATGCTGTAGTGTGTTTTCCACACGGCAGGAGCCCAGTGATGAACAAGAACAAAAAGGACTATATCTACAATCCCAAGCTCTTCAGACGGCCCCGTGGCCCTTCCTCTTCCCCTACCCCACTTCCCCTAACCCCGTCAGTTAAGCCGGGCAATGCCGCCTTTCTCGTCGGCCTGATGCTTGGCTTTATGGCGGGATTCATCCTGGCAAAGCTGACCTGATCTCTTCCCCTTTCCTCCCTTGTTTTGTCCAAAGGAATAGCTTCTATCCATAGGGGGCGACCCTCTTTCATCGTCCTGCGCCCGAAGGGCGCCCGAGCGAAGCGAGGCCAGATGATACCCCGTCAACCCCGCCTAATCCCAAGCCGTGGCCAGTTCTTTTTTTATCCAAAACAATTGAAATTCGTATACGTAAATCATTCATCTGCTATAATGAATAATGTAAACGGAAATCAAATGGAGATACGGAAATGCCTGATCCAATTCGTGGTGGTGCTCGTCCAGGTGCCGGACGTCCGAAGGGAGAAAAAACGACGATGGTCAGGGTGCCGGATGGTTGCCTTGAACAAGTACGATATTTGATTTCTGTTTACAGAAATGCCGGCCAATTACCTTCATTACCTGCTCAACAACTTGGCGATGCTCACAAGCAGGTTGATTTGCCGTTGCTTGAAAAAGTGGACTTAAAAGCTCAGTTGCCAGCGGCTGATCGTGCTTGGGAGGTGTTCAAGGATGCGCTGAGTGGCCGCCAAGGGATTCACCTCATTGAGGAGAGTTATTTCAAGTTGGTTAAAACGTCCAAAGTTGAGTATTCCTATCTCTTTCTTTTGCAGTTGCTTGAACGTCTTCTAATTCTGCCAAATTCAGGCTTAGCCTGCTGTCCCCAAGAATGGTTTGATATGGGGGCGTTACGTAGTTTCGCTAATAAACTCTATAAGGCAAACCCTGCCTGGCATTGAGTCTCCGCACCAGTGAACAGGGGCGCCAGCCCCTACAAGCCGCCCACTGCTGGCGATGGGGACGCCATGCGGTAGGCGGCGGAACATGCCCATCTAGACCAGAGGCGGGGCCCCCCTCCTCCTGCTAAACCGGCTTTTGAGGCTATCAGCGTTCAGAGGTAGGCAAACGCCTTAGCGCGGCATTGTCTTTCAGCGCCTTCAAGTCTTCAGACCCATAGGATTCGATGATTTCCAGACGCTGGCGCGATAGGTAGGTGCCAGCAGGGGTTATCAGGTGATGGCCATTCATTCGCCAGCCATCCCAGTACCGGGTAAAGATGGTTGGCAGCTCCCGTCCAACTGCCATCCTCATGACTCGTTTGCATACGTCTGGGATCTTTTTACCACCATCCCATAACGTGACCTCCATCACAGAAACAAAACAAAGTTTTGCTGTTTCTTCTTCACTTAAACCGCACTCAAACCACCGAAATATAAAGTTTTTTGTGATATTACGTTGCATCCGTTCATTCTCGTCCGAAACTGACAACATCGTCAGCGGGGACGGAATCGGCCCTTTAAACGTAATCATGAATTATGCGCAGTGTCGAATTTATGAGTCCCAGGGCATGGTCAATCAAGGATTGTCTTTAGGTCCCGCGTCTTGGTTATGAGTGCAGTTTTATTGTTCACCACTGGTTATCAATCATATGTTCGGTTCTGGTCGAGCAAGTGGTCCAGCGGCTTGCGGCTGGCACTCTCGTGACGTTCCCGGTTGCCGGTGTGCAGGTACTTGGAGGTGGTGTCGATGCTGTCGTGCCCCGCATCGGCTTGTACGTGGGATAAAGGCCGGCCGTGCAGATTGATGTCATGGGTGATACCGGTGTGGCGAATGGAGTGCGGCGTCAGGGTTCGCATTTCAGCGGCATCCTGATCAAAACCGTCTTGTTCGGCGAGGCTTGCGGCCTGTTCAAATACCGCCATTACCAGGTCTCGTAGCTGGCGGATACCCAGATTGGCATTGAGTTCGCCTTGTTCGCGGCCATGGGCCGCCGCCTTGTGGCGTACGAACAGCGGGGTCTGCTCTCCCGGGGCCGGCAGTGGCGAAAGGCCAAGAAAGGTACGATAGCGAGCCAGGGCTTCGAGCAGAGCCTGAGAAACGGCCACGGTGCGACGTTTACCGCCTTTGCTGCGGGGAATGTCATAACCCCAGACGCCCGTTTTGGCGTCACGTCGAAACTGGCCCATGACGGGGCTGAAACCCGGCCTGGCCGCCACCTCGGAAATCCGCAGATAACAGGCATACATCAGACAGATGAGAAAGCGGCTGCGCTCATGTTGGGCCGGGCATTCGGCAGCGAGCTGTTCGGCGGCTTGCATCACATAGGACCATTGCAGCTCGGTGAAGGATTGCGCGTCTTCACCAGCCTCCTGGGGGCCCGCACGTTTAACCCGCTGCAGCAGGAGAGCCGGATTGCGATCCATGTACTCCTCCTGGATGAGAAACTGGAAGAAGGCGGACAAAATGGCGAGTTTTGTCTTCATCGCCTGCTCACTCAGTCGATACGGCAGCTCCCGGCCCAGTTCCCGCTTGCCAAGAAACGGACGCCACAGGGGGTTTGGCAACCGTTCCCCCCACTCCTTGTCGAGCACGAACTGGGCGACGTTGCGATAGGCAATCAGTCCGGACGGTGGCGCCTGGCAATAGTCGAGATAGCGCATCATGATGCGCCTGGTGAGATCCCTGGGGCTGATGGCCACCTCGCAAAAGCACCAGTGCAAAAAAGTGGTCAGCTCACTGCGATAGGTCTTGTAGTTGTTTTCGCTGTGGCGCTGCTCCAGCAGCCAGTCGACGGCCAGCTCATAGACGATCCCCGCGTCGGGGACCTTGCCAAGACTCAGGGTGGCGAGGTACTGGTTGACCTGGGGATTGCCCGCCTCAAGGTGGTCCACGCTATCGAACAGTGGCATGGCGGGTGGAAGTGCTGGATGAGTCATGATGGTGTGTGATGTCAGTTGAATGTTTTGAACGGGGCCGCAACCCCCTGATGCCGATAAATGGGGTTATCGGCATCAGGGCTTGCAGTGCGCCTTGGGGGCAACGACCTGAGGCATCTTGCTGTGATACCCCATGATGACGAGCAATCGGCATATTCAATGAATATGCGGTGTGGTTGGAAAATTATCGGGGAAAATAGTCGCGATAATGACTTAAGTTGCACTTTTCATGAATGAGAGCTCGGCTTCTGCCTCACATCCCCTTCCCCGCCCTTTCGTCTCAAGCCACGCTCTTCAGGGGCTTCCCCTTTGGCAGTTCAGTATCCAGCTTGTCTTCTTTGGGGGGATTCCCCTGCCCTTTTCCACCGCGCAATACCTGCTGCAACTGATCCCGCTGCTCGGCCAGATAAAAGGCCAGACTCTCCTGCTGTTCCGGTGCAAGCGCGACCGGCGCGCCCGCCAGCAGTGTCATCAGCTCATCGGCGGTGTCCAGCAGTTTGTCATAGGCATCCGCCTCTTTCTTGCTGGCAAAGGTCATCTTCTCCACTCCCCCACGTACCACAACATACTTGATCTCAACGGCCATCGCGGCGCCCTCCTGATGATTGTGATTGCAAGTATATGTACATATATACAGTATTGCAAATACCCTCAGTATGTCGGCATGCATCGCCAGCCCCTGCTTGGCTGGCGGCGGCCAGTTCACAGCGGAAAACACGTCTTTTCAAAGGGGGGTGTGCAGCGCGGCAAGACAGGGCAGGCGTTTTAAGGTAAATTTCATCAATTCCTTCAACAGGTTGAATCGTATGTCGGATCCGCACTCGGTGATTGTCTGTCCGGCCTGTGACTTGCTGATCGAACGCAAGTTGCTGCCGCTGCGCCGTCACGCCCATTGCCCCCGCTGTCATCAGCATCTGTATGGGCGTTATGCCTTTCGCCCTTCCCAGTTGATGGCGCTGACCATCACCGGATTCCTGTTGCTGCCTTCCGCGTTTTTTGAGCCTTTGATCTATCTTCGTCTGGCGGGTGTGAACTCGGACGCCAACCTGATCAAGGGAATTATGATGCTGTATGCCGAGAGCGAGCTCTGGGTGGCAACACTGGTGCTCTGGTGCGCCGTGCTGGCGCCGACAGGGCTGCTGCTCGGGATCTTTGCCCTCGCCTCCGGCCTGGCCAAGCGCTGGCATCTGCTGGCGTGGACCCTCAAAGCGGTCGAGGTATTTCGCCACTGGGCCATGCTGGAGGTGTACATCGTCAGCCTGCTGGTCGCCCTGTTCAAACTTATCGACATCGCCGACGTGCGCCTGGGAGGCGGTCTGCTGAGCCTGGGTTGTCTGATGCTGCTCAACATGACGCTGCTGATCCTCTTTGATCCTGCCCCTTACTGGGAGCGGATTCCGCTGCAACATGCCTCCCGGGAGCCGGACCATGTCCCCGATCAGCGCCCGTGAACTGGGGCTTTGCCGCTGCCATACCTGCGGGTTGCTGGTGCGCCATCAACACGGCATGAGCTGCCCTCGTTGTCACACCCCCTTGCAGATGCGCATCCCCCATTCCCTCGCCTGGTCATGGGGCCTGTTGGCGCTGGCCACCTTCATGTTGTTGCCTGCGAACCTGCTGCCCATCACCCACTTCTACAACAAGGGATTATTGCAGTCCGATACCATTTTCAGCGGTATCATGGCGCTCTATCGCAGCAAGATGTCCGGCATCGCCACCATAGTACTGACCGCGAGCATCATCGTGCCCATCGGCAAGATCCTGGGTCTTGGCTGGATCTGCTGGCAGTTGCAGCGCAGCAAGCCGGTGCGCCGCAAACGCCAGCTCGTCATGTACCGCATCATCGATTTCATCGGACGCTGGTCCATGCTGGACCTGTTCGTCATCTCGCTGATGGTGGCCCTGGTGGATCGCGGCGTGCTGCTCAACGTGCGTGCCGGCCCCGGGGCGACGGCGTTCGCCGGCGTGGTGGTGCTCACCATGATGTCGGCCAGGATGCTCGATACCCGCCTGTTGTGGGACAAGGCGGCCCGTTAATGTTTTTTGTGTCGAACGCGCTGTGCATCACAGCCAATGTAAGGAGTCGGTATGGTCGGGGCTGAGCCCGTCATTGAGAAGCACCGCTGGTTATCACCGGTCTGGTTGCTGCCCTTCATCGCCCTCTTGCTGGCGGGAGGCTTTCTCTACCAGCAGTGGACGAGCAGTGGTCAACTCATTCGCATCAACTTTGCCCAGGGCAACGGTATCTTGCCGGGCAAGACCCAGTTGCGCTATCAGGGGGTCGCCATCGGCGTGGTCCAGGAGCTGGAACTGGCACAGGATGGTCGCAAGATTGCGGTGCTGGCCAAGGTGGACAGCCGTGCCCGCTCCCTCATACGCAAGGGCTCCGACTTCTGGCTGGTGAGTCCGAAGGCGTCACTGACCGAGATCTCCGGCCTGGACACCCTGGTGTCCGGCAACTACATCAACCTGCAACCCGGACGGGAGAACAACCCGCTGGAGGATGAGTTCGATGCCCTGGATGGCCCTCCCCCCGGTTATCAGGCCCAGGGGCGCACCTTGCACCTGACAGCCGATTCTCTGGGGTCGGTGGGCATCGGCGCCAAGATCTATTTCCGCGGGCTGGAGGTGGGCAGTGTCATCAACACCCGTCTTGGGGAAGAGAACCAGAACGTGATCCTGGATCTGGTGATCGAGCCGCGCTTCGAGCACCTCGTCAAGGCGGATACCCGCTTCTGGAACATCAGCGGCATCAAGGGCTCCTTCAGCCTGGCTGGCGTCAGCGTGGAGGCGGGCAGCCTCACCTCCATCCTGAGCGGTGGCATTGCGTTTGACTCCCCCAAGGATTCTCCCGTGGAGCAAAAGGGGGTCAACTTCATCCTCTACAAGGGGCTGGCCGAGGCCGCCCGGGGTGAGCGCATCACCATCCTGGCGGGGACTCTGCCCATCAAGGAAGGGATGCCCATCCTCTATGAGGGCATCGAGATTGGACGAGTCGACCCCATTCGCCTCACCGAACAGGGGCGGAGCGTGACGGCCCTCATCAACCCCGAGCAGGCGTTCCGGGTGACCGGCAAGAGTCGTCTGGTGTGGGAGACGGTCTCTCTCTCCCCTGCCGGGATCAAGCATGCGGATCGCCTGCTGGCCGGGCCCGCCATTCGTCTGGACTATGAACCCGGTAAACGGGTCAACACCATGACCCTGGAGAGCCAGGCACAGCGCGGCGGCATCAAGCTGACCCTGCAGGCAGAGGATCTCGCCGGTTTGAGCGAAGGGGCTCCGCTCTGGTTCAAGGGGTTGCAGATAGGTCAGCTCGGGGCACTGACCCTGGATGCCGGCGGCAATGCCAGTGTCGAGTTGCTGGTGAACGAGCGTTATCGCCATCTGCTGCAACGGGCTCGCTTCTATCGCGCCGCCCCCTTGCAGGTGGAGGCGGATCTCAGCGGTATCAAGGTGGAGACCAGCCCGGCCAGTGCCTGGTTGGCGGGGGGCATCAAGCTGGTACAGGCTGCGAAGGGTGACAGGATTGACCGCCTCTACCCCAGCCAGGAGCTGGCCCTGCTTGGGAGCCGCCATGCCAAAGCGGTCAGCTGGACGCTGCGTGCCGCTCAGGCTGATGGTATCGGTGTGGGCTCCCCCGTCCTCTACCTGGGACTGGAAGCGGGCAAGGTCAAGGCGCTGGATGCCGATGATCGCGGTGTGGCCATCACCCTGGAGATCGATGCCATCTATGCTCCTTTGCTCAAGCAGCAACCCCAGTTCTGGAAGAAGGCCGCCATCGACGGCAAGATCCGGCTCGATGGCGTGCAGGTCAAGATGGGGAACCTCGCCACCCTGCTGCGTGGTGCCATCGAATTCGACAAGCTGGGGACAGGTCGCAGCAGTCATCAGCTCTTTGACAGCAAGGAGCAGGCAAGCTCCCAGGTGCGCACCCTCACCCTCACGGCGGATCACAACCCGGGTCTCGGGGTCGGCAGCCCCATCCGCTATCGCGGAGTGGACATCGGCAAAGTGGAGCAGGTGGAACTGGATCCGACCCTGGGCCAGGTAAGCTTCAAGGCCGAGCTGAATGAGCAATATGCCGCGCGCTTCCTGCAATCCGGGGCGCGCTATGCCCTGGTGCAGGCCAAGGTCGGGCTGGGGGGGGTTGCCCACCTCGATACCCTGATCAAGGGGGCCTTTGTGGAGGCGACACCGGGCCGGGGGGCTGGCAAGGAGACCTTCCCCTTGAGCCAGAGTGGCCCCGCCGGTCTTGCCCTGACCCTCAAGAGCCCCTCCGTCGATGGCATCAGCGTGGGCAGCCCCCTGCTGTTTCGCAAGATGGTGGTGGGCAGTGTCACCGGCGTGACGCTTGCCCGGGATGGCAGTGAGGTGCTGATCGATGTGAATGTGGATGGACAGTACGCCCATCTGATACGCGCCAACAGCCGTTTCTGGAATGTCTCCGGGGTCAAGGCCGATATCGGGCTGACCGGTGGCACCATCGAGGTCGAAACGGTGCAAAGCCTGCTGGCGGGCGGGATTGCCTTCAATACGCCGGAGCGGGAGATGGGCGCGACCGTCAAGGCGGGCCATCGTTATCCGCTTCATGCCAAGGCGGAAAAAGAGTGGCTGGAGTGGAGTCCCCGCATCTTGCCCTGAGTTATTTCCCTGCTCGTCAAAAACCGGCCTTGTGCCGGTTTTTTTATGGCCTCATGGACTCCCCCATCAAGAAGGGCCACGCACTGTGGTAAGATGTCGCCCCTCATTTTGGGTCAGCGAGATTGCGCCGTGCACGACAACACCTACCTCCCCGATCACTTCCTGCGTCACATTGCGGAGTTCATGCCATCCCATCTCTCCATGGAGGCATTCGTGGCGAGTTGCCGGCAGCCGCTGCGGCGCAGCATCCGGGTCAACACCCTCAAGATCACGGTATCCGAGTTTGTCGCCCGCATGGCGCCGCTTGGTTGGCAGCTGGATCCCGTGCCCTGGTGTGCAGCCGGCTTCTGGCTCACCCGCAGCGATGAGAGCGTTCCCCTTGGCAACACGGCCGAGCATTTGTGCGGCCTCTTCTATATCCAGGAAGCGAGCTCCATGTTGCCGGTGATGGCGCTCTTTGCCAGTGAGCAAACCCGAGGGGATGGCATGTTGCTGGACGCGGCCGCCGCCCCTGGCTCCAAGACTACCCAGATCGCGGCGCTGATGGAAAACCGCGGCATGCTGATCGCCAACGAGTTTTCCAGCAGCAGGTTGAAAGTGCTGAGCGCCAATATCCAGCGCTGCGGTGTGACCAACGTCGGCATGACCCATTTCGATGCCAAGGTCTTTGGCCAATGGCTGCCTGAAACCTTCGACGCCATCCTGCTCGACGCCCCCTGCTCCGGCGAGGGGACGGTGCGAAAAGATGAAGACGCGCTGCGCAACTGGAGTCTCGAGAGCATCGACGAGATTGCCGCGGTGCAGCGTGGCCTGCTGGAGAGCGCTTTTCACGCCCTCAAACCCGGCGGCGTTCTGGTCTACTCCACCTGCACCCTGAGCCTGCAAGAGAATCAGGCCGTCTGTCAGTCACTGCAAGAGAAGTTCGGCGATGCCTTCAGCTTTGACTCGTTGGCCGATCTCTTTCCGGGGGCGGAGAAAGCCTGTACGCCGGAGGGATACCTGCATGTGTGGCCCCAGATCTTCGACAGTGAGGGCTTTTTCGTCGCCCGGTTGCGCAAGCATCACTCCGTGCCCAACACCATGTTCAAACCGGGCAAGCTCGGCAAGTTCCCCTTCTCACCGCTGCCAGAGAAAGAGGCCGGCCCCATGTTGCGGGAGATTGAAGGGAATTTTGGCATCGTGCCCCATGGCCAACTGTTTGGCCGCAATGACGAGATCTGGCTCTTCCCTCACGCTTTCGAGCAGGTACAGGGGAAGCTGCGTTTCGATCGCATCGGCATCAAGCTGGCTGAAACCTTCAAGAAGGGATATCGATTGACCCATGAATGGGCTCTGGCTTACGGCCATGAGGCGAGCAAGGGATGCGTCGAGCTGGATGCCGCCAATGCCCGTGAATTCATGATGGGACGAGATGTCTGGCCAGAGCAGGATGCCGGGAGTGGGGAAGTGATCGTTCGTTACCAGGGGCACCCGCTCGGCATGGGGAAATGGGTGGGGAGTCGCATCAAGAATGCCCTGCCCCGGGAGCTGGTACGGGACAACAACCTGTTCAATGCGTGAGAGTGGGGTCGCTCGAGCAAAAACAGCGCCTGTTCGAGTCTGAAAAAACCCCACTCTGGTTGAACTTTTATCCGGTTCTTGAAATGCCTAGAGCCTTGTCTAAGCTTAGGCTATCCGCATACCAGTTAGCGCACGGCTCTGCAAGGAGCCAATTCCCCTATGCCAGGTACAAGGAATTCGTACCTGGCTTTTTTTGTCTTCCTTTTTCAATCACGCCGGTTCGATACCATCGTCTATTCGAGTATGTCTGCCGACTCGGGGATATCGCTCTGCTGCGCGTTGGTCGTTTGTTGCAGTTCGTTCTGATAGAGCAGATCGATCGCCTGCTCGATGATGGAGGCCTGACTGTCTTCCAGTTGTTGCCCCAGCATGGCCAACCGCTCTGCATGACGATTGCTTATCCAGCATTGCAACCGGCTGTGGGTTTCCTGCTTGCGCTTCACGTGCTGGCGCTGCCGTTCGGCATTCTCTTGCGCAGCGCTTTTCTTCAATTCCTGGCTATCGTGACCTTCCGACATGTCTACATCGTGAATGTTATCTCTCATTTTTCATTGGCATCTTCTACGAAAGTAAATCGGATTACGACTCTCCCACCGTTATGATGTCTGTGGAGGACGACATGAATATATCACCAGATCAACAGGATATCATTTAACATAAAAAATGGAGAGGCGCGGTTCTCTATAACAACCCATCCAGGGCGTGATCGGAGAACTTGTGGGCATCGTCGAAATATTCCTGCAAGGTGCGCATGTCCTTGTGTCGGGTCACCTCGATGATCTTGTTCATCGGCTTGCCCGCCGTCACCGCCGAGGTGATGAACCCCCGCCGCAAACTGTGGCCACTGACGTGGAGATCGTCGATGGCCTGGCCGGTTCGCCGCTTGATCATCAAGTTGATACCTTGCGGCCCCAGGGGATCTGTCATCAGCTGTCCCCAGCGATTCATTCGACGAAACAGGGGGCCCTCAGCAATCCGGCTTTTTTTCAGCCATTGTTGCAGTGCAGAGACCGGGCAATACCGGGTTCCTGGAATGAGTGCTATCTCCGATTCATGGAGCTGATGTTTGCTTGGTTTGAGACAAAGGCGTATCCCCTGCCCCACAAACTGCACGTCATTCACCTCGATCCTGGCCGCTTCCGATCGACGCAAGGCGCCACTGAACATCAGGAGCAACAGGGTGTAATCTCGAAGCCCAGCCAGGTTGCTGGTGTCTATCTCGTCCAATACGCAGGCCAATGGTTTCAGGGTCAGCGCCCCCGTTTTGCGTTTGCGGTTATCACCGAGCCGTACTATGCCCCGCATCATCTCCTTTATCTCCGCATGCTCTGTCGGCATGGGGTGGATCCCCTTCTGCTTGAAGGCATAACGAATGCCGGCAAGCCGTCTTACCAGGGTGGCCGGTTTGCGAGGTTCCCCGTTGCGAAGTTCCCCCTTTCCTTCTTCCTTGTCCAGCCAGACCCAGTTGGCCAGGATGCCGTCGGCCTGATCCGCCAGAAAATTCATGATGTCGTGATGTGTTGTCTGCAAGGGATCCAGCCCATGGAGTTGGCACCAGGAGACAAAGATACGGGTATCTGCCTGATAGGCATTGAGGGTGGAGTCGGCTTTAGCGCTGCGCAGGAAGCGTCTTGCCCGGCTGTTCAGCTGAGGATCGAAGACGCTTTGCAAGGATTGCTGAACTGGGTTTTGAAGGCTTGGGTAGTTCACTTAACTCTATGATTTAAAGCGGAGTTTCGGTGGATCTTACAGGATCATTCAGATCTATCAAGTATCGATAATGAATATTATCGATACTTATGAAGAGTGCTTTAACCCATTTCAGCTCACTCATTTATTCCTCAAGCACTCTGTCATCCCTGCTCCGTTTTATCAGGAACTGGCGATTTGATCTCATCAGCATCAACCACACAAAGTGAGAGATAACAACTTGACATTATTGTTTTTGGATGGGTCGTGATAGTGCAGATTGTCATAGTAAAACACCCCGCTATGCGGGGCGTTGTCTGTTATCGCTTTGCCAACTTGAACAATTCGAAGAAATTGTGGCTGGTGGCCTCCGCCAATTCGGCGAGCGGAATCTGGCGAAGATCCGCGATAAATTGGGCAACGTCGCGAACAAAGGCCGGCTCGTTCTCCCTCCCCCGGTGCGGAACCGGTGCCAGATAGGGAGAGTCGGTTTCAACCATCAGTCGCTCCAGGGGCAACGCCTTGACCACTGCCTGCAGGGCTGAGGCGTTCTTGAAAGTGGCTATTCCCGAGATGGAAATATAGAACCCCATGGCCATCGCGGCCTCGGCCATTTCGAGGGACTCGGTGAAGCAGTGCAGCACTCCGCCCACCTGTTCGGCCCCCTCCTCTCGTATGATCCGCAGCGTGTCTTCCTGGGCATCCCGGGTGTGGATGATGAGCGGTTTGTTCAGTGCCCGGGCTACCCGGATATGTTCGCGGAAAGAGGCTTGCTGTACATCCTTGTTTTCCGGTGAATAGAAGTAGTCGAGCCCGGTTTCGCCGATGGCCACCACTTTCTCATCGGCCGCCTGAGTCAGCAGCAAGGCAGCATCCACCCCGGGATCCTGATTGAGCGGGTGAACACCGCAGGAGGCAAACACCTGGGGATGGGGGGCGATGGCCTCCATCATGGTCGGGAACTGGGCCTGAGTCACACTCACGCAGAGAAAATATCCCACGCTCTGCTGCGCCGCCTTGGCCAGTACATCGGCCATGTCGGTCTGCTTGGAGCCATAACTCAAGCGATCGAGATGGCAATGGGAATCAACGAGTAACATAGACAACCTTGTTTATAACCAGCGATTGAGCCAGTTCATCAAATGGATGGTGGGATTGGAAAGCTGCCCTGGCTGACAAGCCTCCTTCAGCACAACCAGCTGCTGTTCAGCTTCCAGGAGCCGTTCGCTGGAGTGTCTCTCAGCCAGTTGCTGGCTGAGTGATGCAAGATCCGGCATCGCCAGTTGATGATGGCCGCAGCCAGCCTGAAGCTTGAGGGCATCGCACAAGAAGAGCTGCAACCAGTGCAGCCGGACCTGATTATCCTCGGCCAACTGGGCGCAGACATTCGCCGCACGGGTGGGGGCCGATGCCAGCGAGACAAATCCGTCGAGCAATGCCCGTCTGGCATCATCTTGCTGTGCTTCGATATAGCTCAGCACCCGCAGCGGCGCACCCTGGCAGATCCGCACCTGGGCCTGGGTCGCCTGATGGCCCTGCTCGGCGAGCCAGGCAAGGGTCTCCCCCTCAGAGGGGAGCTGGCAGACATGCTTGTGACAACGGCTCAAGATGGTGGGGAGCAGGCGAGATACCCGGGATGCGATGAGCAGCAACAGACTGTCGCCAGCCGGCTCTTCCAGCGTCTTCAGCAAAGCATTGGCGGCAGACTCCGTCATGCGCTCCGCCTCCTGAATGATCACCACCTTGCCGCGACCGAGCTGGGACGTGCTCTGGAGGCGGCTGCAAATCTCCCGGATGGCTTCGACACCTATGGTCTTGCCCTCTGGCCCCAGGGTGCCAAGATCCGGGTGATGCCCCTTCTCAAAAAGCTGGCAGGAGTGGCACTGACCGCAGGGCTCACCTCGTTGTGGATGCTGACACAGGTGCAGTCGCGCCAGTCGCTCTGCAAGCTGCTCCTTGCCAAGGCCGGGATCGCCTAGCAGCAACCAGGCGTGGCCGAGCCGTCCGGCCCGGGACGTCTCGCTCAAGGCATGCCAATCCGGGATCAGCCAGGGATACATAGCCCCTCGCTTGCCAGATAATGCTCAAGGGCTGCCTCGATGGCGGCTTTGACTTGCGCCGGGGGCAACCCGGCATCGATGACCTGGATGGAATCATCGGCGGCCGCCAACTCGAGGTAACGCTGGCGGGTACGTTCAAAGAAGCCGATCTGCTCCAGCTCAATCCTGTCCAGCTCGCCGCGATGGCGGGCCCGCTGCAGGCCGATGGCAGGATCGATGTCCAGATAGAGCGTCAGATCCGGCTTGAAATCCCCGAGGACCGCCCGTTTGATGGCGCCGATGAGGTTCGCATCGATGCCGCGGCCACCCCCCTGATAGGCCTGGGAGGAGAGATCGTGGCGATCGCCCACTACCCAGATGCCGTCTGCCAGGGCAGGCTTGATCCGGGTCTCCACCAGTTGTACCCGGGAGGCGTACATCAACAGCAGCTCGGCCTCGACGGTCAGGCGCTCGTCGTGCACTTCCTTGACGATGGCCCGCATGCGTTCCGCCAGCGGCGTGCCGCCCGGCTCCCGGGTGCACTCGATCCGCGCAACTCCGTGGGCTTGCAGATAGTCGGTCACATAGCGCACCGCAGAACTCTTCCCTGCCCCTTCCAATCCTTCAATCACGATAAATTTAGACATTAGGGTTTCTTCAATATGTATTCACGCACCGCCCGATTGTGTTCATCGAGGGTCTTGGAGAAGTAGTGGGCACCGCCCCCCTTGGCAACGAAGTAGAGATAGTCGGTCGATTTGGGGTTGAGCGCCGCCTCGATGGAGGCCTTGCCCGGCATGGCGATGGGCGTCGGAGGCAGACCGTCGATCACATAGGTGTTGTAGGGGTTCACGTCGGTCAGATCGCTACGGCGAATGTTGCCATCGTACCTCTCCTTCACCCCATAGATGACGGTAGGGTCGGTCTGCAACTTCATGCCAAGGCGTAGACGGTTGACGAACACAGAAGCAATCTGGGCCCGTTCATCCGGTTGGCCCGTCTCTTTTTCGATGATGGAGGCCATGATGAGCGCTTCATAGGGAGTCTTGTAAGGCAGATTGGCCTGACGCTTCTCCCAGGAAGCCTCTAGGAACGTTTTCATGTCCTGATAGGCGCGGCGCAGGATCGAAAGATCGCTGGCATGAGTGGTATAGGCGTAGGTTTCCGGCAGGAACCACCCCTCCAGCTTGCCATTTTCGATGCCGAGCTCCTGAGCCAGCTCGGTTTCGCTCTGCTCCAGAGTCAGGCGCTCCAGATAGGGGGCGCTGGAAAGTTGCTTCAGCCAATCCTCAAATCGGGACCCTTCGACAAAGGTCAGGCTGAAGTGAAACTCCTTGCCGGAAGCAAAGAGAGAGAGAGTCTCCTTGAGCGGCGCCCCTTCCTTGATTTCATAGGTGCCGGACTTGATGGCCACCAGTTCGGGATGACCGCGCAACCAGAGACGCACCGCCCAGGGGCTGGTTTCCCCCTCCCCCAGTTCGGCAATCAGGCGCGCCGCATGGGCGCCTTTTTCGACGGTAAAGAGGCGTGTTGGCCCCTTGTTGGTGAGCGTCTCCACCTGTTGCCACTTGTGATACACGTACCCTCCGACAACGGCGACAGAGAGTGCCGCCCCTGCGAGCAGGGTGTAAAGCCGATTAAACTTCAATGACCAAGCGCTCCTGTAAACGGCGGATCAATACCGGACTGGGATAGTGCATATCCCCGATGCGGGTGACCGGGACAATCCCCATCAGGGTATTGGTCAGCCAGACTTCTTCCGCCTGCCAGAGTGACTCCAATGGAGCCTCAACGACACGCAGTTCAATGCCCATCTGTTTAAGCATCGTCATCACGCGCTTGCGCATGATGCCATCGATCCCGGCGCGGGTGAGATCCGGTGTGAACACCGTCCTGCCACGACGCCAAAACAGATTGGCGCTGACCCCTTCTACCAGAAATCCCCGGCTGTTCAAGACTATACCTTCGACCCCGCCACGCGCAGCAAGTTCGCGCTTCAGCATCACTTGTTCGAGGCGCCCCAGCGTCTTGAGACCGGCGAGCATGGGACTGTCACCAAGCTGCCGCTGGCATACCAGGGCATTGATGCCGGTTTGCTGCCAATCATGATAATGCTCAGGATAAGGTGCCAGAGAGACGATGCGAGTGGGCGTGTCACAGCCTGCGGCGTCATATCCCCGCCCACCGGCGCCCCGGGTCAGCATTATCTTGACGACAGCCTGTGTCTGCCCAGAAGCCAGCTGCGCCGCTTCGTCGGCAAGCAGGTCCCAGGAGTGCTCGCCAAAACCAAGCCGGGCGTTGGCATGTTGCAGCCGGGCCAGATGGTCCTGCCACCAGAGTACCTTCCCTTCCCTCACCAGCATGGTGGTGAAATGACCATCACCGTATGCCAGCCCACGATCCCTGGCTGACAGTGTTTCTGTGGGTATTCCATTAATCAGCAAGGGGATCCCTCCGATAAAAAAGGCCCGATACTGCCGTATCGGGCCTTATCATTCGCCCAGAGCGAATTATACGCGTTTGAAGATCAGGGAGCCATTGGTGCCGCCAAAACCGAAGGAATTGGAGAGGGCATATTCGAAGCTGCCGGCCTTGGCAACGTGCGGCACCAGATCCAGGTCGCACTCATCATCCGGGTTGTCCAGGTTGATGGTGGGAGGCACCATCTGGTCACGCAGAGAGAGCACGGTGATGATCGCCTCGATGGCGCCAGCCGCACCCAACAGGTGGCCTGTCATGGACTTGGTGGAGCTGACCATCAGGGCGCTGGCATGTTCACCAAACACCTTCTTCATGCCGCGCAGCTCTGCCACATCCCCAAGGGGGGTAGAGGTACCGTGAGCATTGATGTAACCGATCTGCTCGGGTGCGATGCCAGCATCCTTGATGGCGTTCTTCATGGCGCGTGCGCCACCATCGCCGTCCGAGGGAGGGGCCGTCATGTGATAGGCATCCCCGCTCATGCCAAAGCCGACCAGCTCGGCATAGATCTTGGCGCGGCGAGCCTTGGCATGTTCATACTCTTCCAGCACCAGTACGCCGGCACCGTCGCCCAGCACGAAACCGTCGCGATCCTTGTCCCAGGGGCGGCTCGCCTTCTGTGGTTCGTCATTGCGGGTGGAGAGCGCCTTGGCAGCGGCAAAGCCGCCCATGCCCATGGGGGTGGAGGCTTTCTCGGCACCACCGGCGACCATCACGTCCGCATCGCCATAGGCGATCATCCGGCCAGCCATGCCTATGGCATGGGTACCCGTGGTACAGGCGGTTGTCACGGCGATGTTCGGGCCCTGCATGCCTTTCATGATGGAAAGATGACCGGACACCATATTGATGATGGTGGACGGAACGAAGAAAGGGCTCAGCTTGCGGGGGCCGCCATTGATGAGGCTGCTGTGGTTCTGCTCAATGAGACCCAGACCGCCGATACCAGAGCCGATGGCAACGCCTACCCGCTCCGCGTTCTCTTCGTTGATGATCAGGCCGGAATCTTCCAGGGCCTGAACACCCGCCGCCACGCCATACTGGATGAAGAGATCCATCTTGCGGGCTTCTTTGCGGTTGATGCCGAACTCTTCGGGGTCGAAATCCTTGACCAGGCCTGCGAAACGGGTTGCGAACTCGCTTGCATCAAAGTGGTCGATGAGGGAAATGCCGCTCTGCCCGTTGAGCAGGGCTTGCCAGCTGGATTCGGCAGTGTTGCCTACCGGGGAAAGCATCCCCAAGCCGGTCACCACGACTCTGCGTTTTGACACTGAGGTAGTCTCCGAGAGGTGTTTTGAAAGGGGTAAACATAAAAGAAGCGGCCCTTGGGCCGCTTCTTTCAGAACAGGAACTTATTCCTGATTAGCGGTGATGTAGTCGATAGCCGCTTGAACAGTGGTGATCTTCTCGGCTTCTTCATCAGGAATTTCGGTATCGAATTCTTCTTCCAGCGCCATTACCAGTTCAACGGTATCCAAAGAGTCAGCGCCCAGGTCGTCGACGAAGGAGGCAGCGTTCTTCACGTCTTCTTCTTTAACACCCAGTTGTTCGATGATGATTTTCTTTACGCGTTCTTCGATGTTGCTCATGACCTGAATTTTCCTTTAAAAATACGCTATTGCGTCTGGTTGGGGTAGTGTATTCAATTGACGTGAGTTTGCAAGTGACTTGCCGCTGGTCAAACCACGAAATTCGCCAAACTTCGGCGTATTATCGCAAATTTGAACAGAACTCACGACAAATTGATTACACCATGTACATCCCGCCATTAACATGCAGGGTTTCGCCGGTAATATAGGCGGCATCATCCGATGCCAAGAATACCACAGCGGCAGCAATTTCTTTCGGATCGCCCAAACGGGCGGCAGGCACCTGATTCATGATGCCGGCGCGCTGCTCTTCATTGAGCGCCTTGGTCATGTCGGTCTCGATGAAACCGGGAGCAACCGCATTCACCGTGATGCCACGAGATGCCACTTCACGGGCCAGCGACTTGGTAAAGCCAACCAGACCAGCCTTGGCAGCAGCATAGTTGACCTGACCGGCGTTGCCCATGGTGCCGACCACGGAACCGATGCTGATGATGCGACCGTTGCGCTTCTTCATCATGGCACGCAATACCGGCTTGCTCAGACGGTACAGGGAGGTGAGATTGGTGTCGATGATCTCGTTCCACTCGTCATCCTTCATCCGCATCAGCAGGTTGTCGCGGGTGATGCCGGCGTTGTTGATCAGGATGTCGATGTCGCCAAAACGCGCCTTGATGGCGGCGAAGACGGTTTCGATGGATTCCTGACTGGTCACGTTCAGTGCCATGCCGCAGCCTTGCTCACCCAGGTAAGCACTGATCGCCTCGGCACCGCTCTCGCTGGTCGCGGTCCCCACGACTTTGGCGCCACGAGCAGCAAACGTCTCCGCAATCGCACGACCAATGCCACGGCTGGCGCCAGTGACCAACACAACCTTATCGGTAAAACTCATGACTTGCTCCTGTTTACTTGATCTGAGCCAGCGCCTGCTCGAACGAGGCGGCGTCGTTGGCGTGAATACCTTCCACTCGCGCATCGATGCGCTTGGCCAGGCCGGTCAACACCTTGCCCGGGCCCATCTCGATTTCGAGGGTAACACCGTCGTTTGCCATGCGCTCTACCGTTTCAGTCCAGCGAACCGGGCTGAACAGCTGACGCACCAGGGCTTGCTTGATGGCGGCAGGATCCTGCTCACAAGAGACGTCGACATTATTGATGACGGCGATGGCGGGAACCTTGATCTCGATCCCATCCAGGGCGGCGGCCAGCTTTTCTGCGGCCGGTTTCATCAGGGCGCAGTGGGAAGGCACGGAGACCGGCAGCGGCAGGGCACGCTTGGCGCCTGACTCTTTCATCAGCACGTTGGCACGTTCGACCGCCTCTTTGTGGCCGGCGATGACCACCTGGCCCGGAGAGTTGAAGTTGACCGGAGAGACCACCTGCCCCTGGGCCGCTTTCTCACAGTTGGCAGCGATGCTCTCGTTGTCCAGACCGATGATGGCAGCCATGGCGCCAGTCCCTTCCGGTACGGCTTCCTGCATGGCCAGACCACGAAGCTCGACCAGTTTGACGGCATCGGCAAACGCCAGCGCGCCGCTGCACACCAGAGCGGAGTATTCCCCCAGGCTGTGGCCGGCCATCACGGCAGGGGTTGCCCCGCCTTGTTGTTGCCACAGGCGCCACAGCGCGACGGAGGCGGTCAACAGCGCTGGCTGGGTACGCCAGGTCTTGTTGAGATCCTCGGCCGGGCCTGCCATCACCAGGGCAAACAGGTCATAACCCAGCACCTGGCTCGCCTCGGCGAAGGTCTCTTTAATCACGGCGTGTTGCTCAGCCAGCTCGGCCAGCATGCCGACGCTCTGGGAGCCTTGTCCCGGGAAGGCAATGGCAAATCGGGTCATCATTGATTCCTTTAAGGTAAGACGAATTCGGTAAGCGGGCGCCCGAGGACCGGGCACCGCTCGGTATCAGAGGCGAACCAGCGCAGAGCCCCAGGCAAAACCGCCGCCGAAGGCTTCCAGCAGGACCAGCTGGCCGGGTTTGATGCGACCATCGCGCACCCCTTCATCGAAGGCGATGGGCACGGAGGCCGCGGAGGTATTGCCATGACGATCCAGGGTCAGGATCACCTTGTCGAGCCCCATGCCGAGTTTCTTGGCGGTGGCATTGATGATGCGGAAGTTGGCTTGATGGGGCACCAGCCAGTCCAGCTCGCTCGGCTCGACGTTGGCCGCAGCCAGGGTTTCGGTCACGATCTCGCTAAGGCGTGTCACCGCCACCTTGAAGACATCGTTGCCCTTCATGTACATGTAGGCTTCGAGCTCAGCACCCGGCATGCCGCGACGGGGCTGCGGCAGTTTGAGCAGCTCGCCATAACGGCCATCGGCATGCAGATGGGTGGAGAGGATCCCAGGAGTGTCGCTGGCACCGATGACCACGGCCCCTGCCCCATCCCCGAACAGGATGATGGTGCCGCGATCCTCGGGATCGCACATACGTGACAGCACGTCCGCACCGACAACCAGCACGTGGCGAGCAGCGCCGGATTTGACGAACTGATCGGCGATGGCGAGAGCATATGTAAAGCCGGCACAGGCGGCGGCTACGTCAAACGCCGGGATCCCCGGTACGTCAAGCAGCCCCTGCAGTTCACAGGCAGCAGCTGGGAAGGCATTCTCTGCGCTGGTGGTGGCCAGCACTATCATGTCCAGATCGGCGGCAGTCAGACCTGCCGCATCAAGCGCACGCAAGGCCGCCTGATGAGAAAGGGTCGCGACGGTTTCGTCGGCTCCGGCGATACGGCGTTCACGGATCCCGGTGCGTTCCACGATCCATTCGTCACTGGTTTCAACCATCTGTTCAAGATCGGCGTTGGTACGAACCGAACTCGGCAGATAACTGCCAGTACCCAGAATTTTGCTATGCATAGAGTTTTATAAATCCCTGTCGGAAAAGACAGATTCAAGGCGATCTGCAATTTGCAATGGAAGTTGATGTCTGGCTTCTTGTGCGGCCAGCAGAATCGCATGACACAGAGCGCGGCGCTCGGCCCGCCCATGGCTTTTTACCACAATGCCGCGCAATCCTAACAGACTCGCGCCATTATACTGGTCGGGGTTCAGGTAAGAGAAACGCCGTTTGAACATAAATCCGGCGAGTCGACCAAGAAAACTGCGTTTTTTGCGCGGATATCCGGCCAGTTCGGCCATCATCCGCACCACCCCCTCCGCGGTCTTGAGCGCCACGTTGCCCACGAAACCGTCGCAGACGATCACGTCGCACTCGCCGCTGAAGATCCTGTCCCCCTCAATGAAACCGACAAAATTCAGGGCGGAGCATTGGCGCAGCAACTCGGCGCTGTGGCGCACCAGGTCGTTGCCCTTGATCTCCTCCTCCCCTACGTTGAGCAGTGCCACCCTGGGTGAAGGTATCCCCTCCACCTTCTCTGCGACTACGGCGCCCATCACGGCAAATTGCAACAGGGTGTCGGCATCGCAGCTCACGTTCGCACCCAGATCCAGCATCACGGTCCGCTTTCCACTCAATGTGGGCAGCGCCTTGATGAGGGCTGGCCGGTCAACACCGGGCAAGGATTTGAGCACGCACTTGGCCATGGCCATCAAGGCACCGGTGTTGCCTGCACTGACACAGGCATCGGCAGCGCCGCTCTTGACCAGATCCAGGGTCACGCGCATGGAGGAGTCTTTCAGGGTACGCAGCGCCACGATAGGCTTTTCGCCCATGCCCACGACCTGGGAGGCATGCACGAGACGAACGCGAGGGTGGTTGAGCAGGCCATGTTGCTGCAGAAGAGGGGCGGTCTGGTGTTGATCACCGACCAGAACAAGTTTTAGCTGGGGTAGAAGAGACAGTGCCTGCACGGCGGCAGGCACTGTTTCCGAGGGGCCGATATCTCCCCCCATTATGTCTAGCGCGACAGTTTGCGTAGACAAAGGCAATCCTTAAGCGATTACCTTTTTACCGCGGTAGAAACCATCGGCAGTCACGTGGTGACGACGATGAATTTCGCCACTGGTCTGATCAACAGTCAGGGCAGCGGTGGTCAGCGCATCGTGGGAACGACGCATGCCACGCTTGGCGCGGGTTTTACGGTTCTGTTGTACGGCCATGGTAGGCTAACTCCTAAAATTCACTTACGTTTGAGCGCTTCAAGAACTGCAAAGGGATTCGGCCGCTCATCAGCAGGTTCGATTTCACCCCAGGTCATCTCCATGTTTCCTCTGGGGCACACATCCACCGGATGCATGGCTACCTGAGGCAACGAGAGGATGAGTTCATCCTCCAGGATTTGATGAAGATCTATCTCGCCGTTTTCGTCCAACTCAATGGGCTCATAAGCTTCCGGCAGTTCTTCCTCGTTTGTTCTTTCGAACAGCGGAGTGTAAATAAAACTAGCTTCACAAAGGTGTTCAAACGTCTCACCACAACGCTGGCAAACCAGGTCGACCTTGGCATGGGCAGTGCCTTTCATAACGGTCAACTTCTGGACATCTTTGCCAAAGTGCAGTGTGACATCCACATCACTTCGCAAGCCTTCGGTTGATTCCTCCAGCCTGGGCATCTGCGACTTTTCCACTATCCCGACATAATCGAGTAGCTTCAAGGCATTACGGACTGGATCAACCTTAACGGGCAACTTCACCTTTTGCATAGGGCGCGAATATTATAGGTCCAACAAGGGATAGTCAAAGGAAAAAGTCCTTACCGCCGATGATTTTACCTTCACAGGCTCCTGCAAGAGGAACTTGTGCTCATCGGTGGCCGATTATGCCATATCGTGCAGGATCTGGCACAGGATCCTGTTCCCCACCCCTGTCTGTCCACCGGATGTGCTCCTTGGTGTCTCATCAGGTGGCAGAACAGCGCGGGTCGCTCCCCAGCAGGCCTGGTGTCGCAGCCACTCTGGGCTCGGCTTCCATCAGTCGGCGTATGGCTTTGAAACTGCCCACGGCAGCCTTGATGGCAATGGGATTGACCAGCCAGCCCGGCAAGTTGTTGCCCGGATTGGTATAGGTTTCGAGCCGAACGAGTGTGCTGCCATCCCGTTGGGGTAGCGCCTCCCACCGTCCGGCGCTTTCCTGGATCCGGAACAGCCCTGCATGCAATGGCAGGGCATTCGGCTCTGCCCACACCTCGAGAGTCAGGCCGCAATCAATACGTCGACTCAGATGGGAGCGGGTGATGAGCTCCCTGTCTTGCACCGGCCAGGGAGATGCCAGGCGGGTATAGACCAGATCATCGTCGGGACCCGATCTGGCCAGCACCCTGACTTCACGACTCTGGGGCAACCACTCTTCATGGCGCGCCGTGTTGCGCAGCACCGTGATCAGCGCGCCAGGATCGGCATTCACCCGCATCTCCAGACGTAAGGCCTGAAAAGAGGTCGGAGGATGTGGCTGAGTCCAAAGCATCACCCCCTCATCCCCCTGGCGAAGTTGCCATGTCCCTGCCCAGCTGGCGAAGGAGATCAGTGCCATGACCAAGGCCGCATATCGTGTCATCACGCTCAATTCCGATCTCTTGTGTTTGCGCTGTGGTTCCCTCAGCATGCATGCTTCCCGCTAATTAGGCGAGTCCCGCTCTAGACATCTCCTGTTTGCGTGGCCCCATCTGCACAGATAGAATCAACCAATTGATTTATAAATGGATATCATCAAAACATGCAGCCTTCCTTGATTCTCGCGTCCACTTCGTCCTACCGCAAAACCTTGCTGGAAAAACTCGGTCAGCCATTCCACTGTGCTGCGCCTCAAGTCGATGAGACGGCGCGACACGGGGAGACCGCAGAAGCCCTGGTCAGCAGATTGGCGTTTGCCAAGGCGAATGCCGTTGCCGCTGACCGTGATCAAGGATTGATCATCGGTTCAGATCAGGTGTGCGTCTGTGACGGGCAGATCCTCGGCAAGCCCGGCACGGTGGAGAAGGCGGTCGAGCAGTTGCTGCAGGCACAAGGCAAGCACATCATCTTTTACACCGGGCTCTGTGTGATCAATGCTGCGAATGGCCATGCCGAGCAGCTCGTCGAGCCTTTCACCGTGCATTTTCGCTCGCTCGACGAAGCCGCCATCCGTCGCTATGTGGAGGCCGAACGTCCTCTGGATTGTGCCGGCAGCTTCAAATGCGAGGGAATGGGCATCGTCTTGTTCAAGGCGCTGGAGGGGCGCGATCCCAACGCCCTTGTCGGTCTTCCCCTGATAGGCTTGGTTGATCTCCTGGGTCGCCACGGCTTGGCTCTGCCATAACAAGAACTCTGCCATGAAAAACGGGAGCCAAGGCTCCCGTTTTTCATGGCTGTCAGCGTGGCAGCTTGGCGAGAAACGCCTCAAGTTCCGGTGACAATGGTGCTTCCACCTGCATCTCCCGGTCGTCCACCGGATGAGTAAAGGTGAGCTTCCAGGCGTGCAGGAACAGACGCTTTAGCCCCTGCCCTCGCATCTTTTCATCAAAACCGGCCTCACCATATTTGTCATCGCAGGCGATGGGATGGCCGGCGTGCTGGGTGTGGACACGGATCTGGTGAGTACGGCCAGTGATGGGGCTGCACTCGACCAGGGTGGCCTCGGCAAACTGACGGGCAATCCGGAACCGGGTCTCGGAGGGCTTGCCATCGCTGCTGACCCGCACCACCCGCTCGCCGGATTGCAGATCATTTTTGCGAAGTGGCGCATTGACCACCTTGACGTGGGGTTGCCACTGGCCACGCACCAGCGCCAGATACTGCTTGCGCATGGTCTTGACCCGCAGCTGCTCGTGCAGGCTGCGCAGGGCACTGCGCTTCTTGGCAACCAGCAGTACGCCGGAGGTGTCGCGATCCAGCCGGTGCACCAGTTCGAGGAAACGGGCTTCGGGGCGCAGGGCACGCAGCCCTTCGATGACGCCAAAACTCAGGCCGCTGCCGCCGTGAACTGCCATGCCGGACGGCTTGTTGAGCACTATCATGGCGTCGTCTTCAAACAGGATCTGACTCTCCAGACGCTGGATGCTGCCGAGGTTGGCAGAAGGCAACTCATTCTTCTCTGCCACACGCACGGGGGGCACACGCACCTCGTCACCGGCACAAAGCTTGTATTCCGGTTTGATGCGCTTCTTGTTGACCCGCACCTCCCCTTTTCGAAGGATGCGATAAATCAGGCTCTTGGGGACGCCCTTTAACTGAGTCTTGAGAAAATTGTCGATGCGCTGCCCGTCATGCTCAGCTTCGATGGTGAGCAGCTGCACTTGTTGATGTATCTGTGTCATGGCGCGGATTTTAACACCGCTGACAGCCCTTGGCTCCATGCTTTGTTAAAAAATGGCGTCTTGCTATAAAAGTGGTTTAAATGGGATAATAAACAAGGTTTTGTCATTGTGTTCAAGCCTTGTACTAAGTGGCCAAAATGTATGCCACCCAATCCCGAAACACCGTGTATACAAGAACATGACGGTTCCCGGGTGCGAGGTACAACGCATGGAGAACACAAACAGAGCCGACGTAAATTGTCTCCACATCGGTATCCTTAATTCACGCCCTCTCGAGAAGGCTGAACCAGAGTGCCCTTAGTTTGCGCCTCATGCATACCCCAACCGGGAGGTTGCCCCAGCATGCTGAAGACCCGAGGCCGGCGCCGGCAGGACCCAGTGGAGGAATCAAAATGACAAAATAATGAGAACTCAATGAAAAGAATGCTAATCAACGCGACTCAGGAAGAGGAGTTGCGCGTAGCGCTGGTTGACGGACAACAGCTCTACGATTTGGATATTGAAAGTCCGGGACACGAGCAGAAAAAAGCGAACATTTACAAGGGCAAAATCACCCGAGTAGAACCCAGTCTCGAAGCTGCTTTTGTTGACTATGGCGCCGAACGCCACGGTTTCTTGCCGTTAAAGGAAATCGCCCGCAATTACTTCCCCTCCGGTTACTCCTATCAGGGTCGTCCCAACATCAAAGAAGTGGTCCGCGAAGGCCAGGAAGTGATTGTCCAGATCGACAAGGAAGAGCGTGGTACCAAGGGTGCAGCCCTCACCACCTTCATCAGTCTGGCTGGCAGCTACTTGGTGCTGATGCCGAACAACCCCCGTGCCGGCGGCATCTCCCGTCGCATCGAGGGTGACGAGCGGACCGAGCTGAAGGAAGCCCTGAGCGGACTGACCGTGCCGGACGGCATGGGCCTCATCGTGCGCACCGCCGGTGTGGGCAAGTCCCCGGAAGAGCTGGAGTGGGATCTGAACGTTCTGCTCAATCACTGGGACTCCATCCACAAGGCGTCACAACAACGTTCCGCTCCGGTGCTCATTCACCAGGAGAGCAACGTCATCGTGCGCGCCATCCGTGACTATCTGCGTCGCGATGTGGGTGAGATCCTGATCGACAACCCGGTCATCTTCGAGCGCGCCAAGTCACATATCGAGCTGGTCCGCCCCGATTTCCTCAATCGCGTGAAGCTGTACAAGGGTGATGTCGCCCTGTTCAACCACTTCCAGATCGAGAGCCAGATCGAATCGGCCTTCCAGCGCGAAGTGCGCCTGCCCTCCGGCGGCAGCATCGTCATCGACCCGACCGAAGCACTGACCTCCATCGATATCAACTCCTCCCGCGCCACCAAGGGCGGCGATATCGAAGAGACCGCCCTGCAGACCAACCTGGAAGCAGCAGACGAGATTGCCCGCCAGCTGCGCCTGCGTGACCTGGGTGGCCTGATTGTCATCGACTTCATCGACATGACCCCGGTTCGCCATCAGCGCGAAGTGGAAAACCGTCTGCGTGAAGCGGTGCATCAGGATCGTGCCCGTATCCAGCTGGGCCGTATCTCCCGTTTCGGTCTGCTGGAGATGTCTCGCCAGCGTCTGCGTCCCTCCCTCAACGAGTCCAGCAGCCATATCTGCCCCCGTTGCCAGGGTCAGGGGGTCATCCGTGACAACGAATCCCTCGCCCTGTCCATCCTGCGTCTCATCGAAGAAGAGGCCATGAAGGACAACACCGAGCAGGTTCATGCCCAGGTGCCGGTCGATGTGGCCGCCTATCTGCTCAACGAGAAGCGTACCTCCATCGCCAATCTGGAACAGCGCAATGATGTGCGTGTCTACATCATTCCGAACCAGCATCTGGAAACCCCGCACTACGAAGTGACCCGCATCCGTCAGAACGAGATCCCGGAAGCGGCCAGCTACGAGCTCAAAACCGAGATTGCCAAGCCGGTCTATCAGCCGCGCCAGGCTCAGGTAGTCGAGCGCGAACAGCCGCTGCTGCAAGGGTTTGCCCCGGCTCCCCAGCCGGTTGCGCCCACCGCCCCGGCTCCTGTTGCGACTCCCGCTCCGGTTGCAGAACAAGTCGGCTTCTTTGGCAAGCTGGCCAAGGCCTTCTCCGGCCTGTTCGGTGCCTCCTCCGATGCTGCTCCGGCCGAGGTGAAGGCGCCTGCCGACAAACCGGCCGCCCAGCGCGAAGCTCGCAAGGATGACGGGCACCGTCACCAGCGCGATGAATCCCGCAGCCGTGGTCAACGTGGCCGTCGCGATGACAACCGCGGCAGTCGCAATGCCGAGGCCGGCGAGAAGCGTGAAGGCGCAGCCAGCCGCGAGAGCAGTGATCGCAATCGTCGCCCGCGCAAAGAGCGTGAGCCTCGTCAAGAGCGGGAACCGCGCCAGGAACGGGAACCCCGTGGCGAAGTGCGCACCGAACAGCGCATGGAGCGTGAGCCTCGCGAACCCCGCCAGGAGCGCGAACCTCGTGCCCCGCGTCCGGCTCGTGAACCTCGCGCCCCCCGCGAACCCCGTGCCGAGGTGAGCGTCGAAGCGGTTGATACCGTTGATACTGCGGTCGCCAGCGCTGAACCGCGTCAGGAAAAAGAGCAAAAAGTGGCCGAGCGCCGCGAACGTCGCCAACTGCGCAAGCAGATCCGTGTCGATGTCGCCGCGACCGACACCCCTGCCCTGCCGACTGACGAGCAAATCACCGATGTCGCCGACGTGCAAGCCGCCGCTGCTGAGCAACAAGAAGAGCAAGGCGAAGGTCAGCGTCGTTCCCGCCGTACCCCGCGCAATCAGCGCATCGAAGGGCAACGTCGCAAGCGCATCAACGAAGAGGCTCGTGGCCAGCGTGAAGAGGAAGCACAAGGTGAAGTGCAGCTGACTACCGCGGCCCAGGCCGATGCGGCTCAGGTGAAGGTGGAAGAACCGGTTGTGCCTGTCATCACCATTCCGAGCGCAGAAGCGGTTGCTGCCGCCCTGCAGGCCTCCGCCGCACTAACCGAACACGTGGTGGCTGAAGCCGTTGCTGAGGAAGCGGCAGAGCAAGCACTGGCAGCCCAGGCTGTGGATGCGCCCTCCACTGACGAAGTTGAGCAGGCTGCGCAAGCAGACGCTGAACCCGTCGCCGAAGTGGCAGTTGTCGAACCCGAGATGGTCGAACCTATCGTCAACACCGCCTCTCATGACGAACCTGTCGCCGTGATCGACGCTGTCGAGCAGACCCAACAAGTTGAGGCCATTCCAGAAGAGGTTGCACCGGTTGCTGAAGCGGCACCTGTCGTGATCGCTGAGGAGACGGCCACCGCCGAGGCGGAGGTCGTCGAGATGCCGGCTGCCGTGGTGCAAACCGAGCCAGCAACCAGCCCCGAAGTGAAGGTCAGCAAGGGTGCCGGTGTATTGGCCCGTGCCCGCAAGGCTTATGCCCCCATGGCAACGCCGGCTGCAGCTCCTGCCCCGACACCCCGTGAACCCGTGGAGTACGCTCCCCTGGTACGCAGTGAAGTCGTGACCTCCGGTCGCCACGGTGGCAGCACCGCTGCCAGCAACGTTGCAACCAGCCCGGCCGGTCGCCCCTGAGCAGACTCGTTAGTCTGAATGAAGAGCCACACATCGTGTGGCTCTTTTTTTGTCTCTTTATTGGGGCTGACATCGCCTTGCTCTCCCTCCCTGCCCGTTCGATATCCGCCGCTTTCACGATGTTCAGCGGCCACACACACTCAGTCCAAGCAAGACGTGAATAACACACCAGACAGAGGATTCATCTCTGTCAAAACATCACGACATGCCCTGCTTTGTCGACAGGGTCCGTGCATTGACAGCATATGAAGCCATTGGCAAACAGTCTGGCAGCGTTCCCCTTTGGTAGCACAGTCGGTGTGTTCAGTGGTGGCTGAGACAACCCAGGTTGAACGGGAATGCCAGACATAGGGCAACCTGTGGCACTCTTCACTCTCATCATTTCTGGTGAGGATCATAGACCCGTTGAACGCCCTCCCTTCAGCTTCACGTGCAAGGGTCGGCTCGTAACAAGGCGTCACACAGGCAGGTTCCCCTCACTGTGCACAACGAGTGGTTGAGGGATGTAGAGAAGCTAAAGAGGTGATAGATAATGTCATTCAACTTCTTGTCTGATGGCATATAGCTATTACTCATTGAACTATTGCCGCATGACGTGACATTCACCAGGCAACAAAAAAGGGCCCGAAGGCCCTTGTTTCATTTCCAATGACTGTCGCGCTTATCCGCCAAAGAGATGGTTGTTCAGCAGGAAGAGACCGCCGGAGAGCAGCATGGTGAGCGGCAACGTCAGCACCCAGGCCAGCAGAATGGTCTTGATGGTCTGGCTCTGCAGGCCGGACTTGTTGGCCACCATGGTCCCCGCCACCGCGGAGGAGAGAATGTGGGTGGTGGACACCGGCATCCCGGTCAGACTCGCAATCCCGATGGACGCGGCGGCCGTGATCTGGGCTGCAATGCCCTGGCTGTAGGTCATGCCGGAGGAACCAATCTTCTCCCCTACCGTGTAGACGATACGACGCCAGCCCACCATGGTGCCGCAACCGAGCGCCAGCGCGATGGACACGATGACCCAGGTCGGCGCATATTCGGCCGTGGCGGTCAGATCCTTGCGCCATTTGGCAAGATCGGTCAACTCCTTGGCCGGCAGCGGCAATTTGGAGACCTTGCGGGCAGTGTCGTCGATGCACAGCAGCAGGCGACGCACTTCGCGGCGATCCACCAGATTCATCTCCTCGTAGGTGCGCACTTGGCCCAGACGCTTGTCGAGGGTCGCCATGGCCTGCAGGGCCTCCCCTGCCGCACAGTGGCTCATCAGCTCCTCCTGGGCTTTGGCAGGGACACTGAAGTTCACCAGATGGGAGACCTGATCCTGGTTACGCTGGTAGATCTCCATAATGCGCTGGTTGGCATCCTGGGTTCTGTCCAGATCATAGGAGCGGCTGTTCATGTCCAGCGCAAAATAGGCAGGCGCCATGCAGATCAGCACCAGCATCACCAGACCGATGCCTTTCTGACCATCGTTGGAGCCGTGCACGAAGCTCACCCCCATTGCGGAACAAATCAGAGTGACACGTGCCCAGAACGGTGGATGCTTCTTGCCGTCCACCAGCAGGCGCTCTTCCGGGGTCTTGTGGATCTTGCTGCCAAGCCATACGCGCTTCATTGCGAACAGCAGCAGGGCGGCAATGATGAAGCCCACGGTGGGAGAGATGATGAGAGAGAGCATGATGTCGATGGCTTTGCCGACGTTGATACCCTCTTTCAGGGGTTGATGGCTGATCAGGGCATAGGCGCCGCCTACCCCCAGGATGGAACCGATCAGGGTGTGGGAGCTGGATGCCGGAATACCGAAGTACCAGGTTCCCAGGTTCCAGACGATGGCCGAGAACAGCAGGGAGAACACCATGATCAGACCCTGGGTAGAGTCCATGCCAAGCAGCAGATCGATGGGCAGCAGGTGAACGATGGCATAGGCCACCCCCAATCCACCCAGCATGACACCGGCGAAATTGAACAGACCGGAAGCCACCACCGCCATATGAGCCGGCATCGCCTTGGTATAGATAACCGTTGCTACCGCGTTGGCGGTATCGTGAAAGCCGTTGATGAATTCATAGGCCAGCACAAAAAAAACGGCCAATACCAAACCGATTGACCACCACAAACCCAAACCACTAAACATTTCAAACATAAAAACGAACCTGTTTATGAGTTGCGGCGGATTATGCCAGAAGGCTCGATGCGCCATACCCGTTGTTGAAATATTTCAGCAAAAAAAAAAAAGGGCATTCCGTCAGAAAATGTCTTATGGCCTGTAGGAACGGGGCTTGTCGAGGATTAATTTAAGTCCATTCCATTGCTGTGGATAGGCGTCAATCAAAGCCTAAGCATAGCTCGATGTCCCGAAAAAGGCCGCTTTCAACCCGCTCGGCACGTCCGTTTCCTTTTGTCAGATATAAAAGAGGGTGCCCTGGCACCCTCCTCGATAGACAAGCCGCACGGTGCGGGGGTCAATCCTGGTTGATCCGGCTGGCCACAGCCCCTTGCTGACTCTTGTATTTGGCATTTTCCCGTTTGTTGTACGGGCGAGCCGCAGTACCTGACAGCATCTCGAAGTTCAGGGCACCGATCTTCATCTTGGGACGCAGGGCCAGAGGCAACTTGCCGCCGTTGTAAAACTCCAGCACGATGCGACCGGACCAGCCCGGATCGATGCGGTGGGCGGTGACGTGTACCATGAGGCCGAGGCGCGCCAGGGAGGAGCGACCATCCAGCCAGCCGACGATATCGGCGGGCAAGGTAACCGATTCATAGGTCACCGCCAGCGCCAGCTGACCCGGGTGCAGATAGAAGGCTTCACCGTCCGGCACGTGGATCTCCTCGCTCATCACCCGCTCGATGGCATCGGCCATCTCGGCACTGGTACCGCCAAGGTCGATATAAGGCGCGGTATGATCGCGAAACACCCGAAACTCGTTGCCCAGCAGCACATCGACGCTGACGCCGCTGATCCGCTCAACACCGGGCCGCGGCTCGATGACGATCTTGCCTTCATCCAGGTGCCGTTCGATATCGGTATCACAAAGACGCATTCTGCGACTCTCCTGACAAAAGATTCATTAAAAAAAGCCGGGCATCACCCGGCTTGTTTTCTCTCAACCAATCAACATATGGCGGATACGCGCCTTGAGCATGTCGATGGCGATGCGGTTCTTGCCGCCACGGGGCACGATCACGTCGGCATACTGCTTGGACGGGTCGATGAACTGCATGAACATGGGACGCACAGTCTTCTGATACTGCTTGAGCACGGAGTCCATGGTACGACCGCGCTCCTGCACATCGCGCACCAGACGGCGCAGCAAACAGATGTCGAGCGGGGTATCCATGAAGATGGAGGCGTCCATCAGTTCGCGCAGGCGGCTGTCGGTCAACAGCAGTATCCCTTCGAGGATGATGACACGGCGCGGTGCAAAGGTGGTGACCTCGCTCATGCGCGTGTGCTCGGTATAGGAGTACTGGGGAATGTTGACCGCCTCCCCTTGCGTCAGCTGGGTCAGATGCTGCACCAGCAGATCGTGATCCAGGGCATTGGGGTGGTCATAGTTGGTCTTGACCCGCTCTTCCATGGTCAGGTGGGTCTGATCACGGTAGTAGCAATCCTCGGTGATCACACCAATCTGACCCGCTCCCAGCTCGGCCACCAGCTCTTCATAGATGGTTTGGGCGATAAGACTCTTGCCGGACGCGGATGCACCAGCAATACCGATGATCACGCAGGAATGTTGAGTATCAGACATTGAAAATACCTAAAGAGAAGAGCACTGGGGATTGTTTAAACCGATCCATTATATGAAAAAGGGGTGGCCATGCCCACCCCAAATCCGTCCCTCTTGGCCGAACGCCGATTATTCGTCCAGCGCCACCGTGTAGAGCGGGGTCGCAATCGGTTTTGCGCTGAAATAGAGCTCGGCCCCTACCCGGCGAGCCAGTTTCAGGTAAGTCTGTGACAGCTCGCCATCCGGCGCACCGAACACGGTGGGGCAGCCTTCATCCATGTGCTGGCGAATGTCGATATGCAGCGGCAACTGACCAAGCAGCGCCACGTGATACTGCTCCGCCATCTTCTGGCCACCGCCGGTACCGAACAACGGCTCGTGATGCCCGCAGGCGCTGCAGACGTGGTAACTCATGTTCTCGACGATGCCAAGCACAGGCACATTGACCTTGTTGAACATGGCAATCCCCTTGCGGGCATCTGCCAGCGCCACATCCTGGGGCGTCGTGACGATCACCGCCGCCGTGGTGGGCACCTGCTGGGCCAGCGTCAGCTGGATATCGCCGGTGCCCGGGGGCATGTCCACCACCAGGTAGTCCACCTCGCCCCAGCGGGTCTCGTGTAGGATCTGCCCGAGTGCCTTGCTCGCCATGGGACCGCGCCAGATGGTGGCATCCTGCTCAGCCACCAGATAACCGATGCTGTTGCTCTTGATGCCGCAGGCCATCACCGGCTCCATCAACTTGCCATCAAAGCTGACAGGGCGCTCCTTGAGGGTCCCCGTCATGGTCGGGATGGAGGGGCCATAGATGTCCGCATCCAGCAGGGCGACCCGCGCCCCCTCTTTTTGCAGCGCCAGCGCCAGGTTGACCGCGGTAGTGGACTTGCCCACCCCTCCCTTGCCGGAGGCAACCACCAGGATATTGCGGATCCCCTGTACCGCCGCCAGTTGCTGCGCGCGGGGCATGCTGGCCACGTCTATCTCCCCCGTCCAGTCGATGCGGGTCGCACCGGTTGCGCTGCGCAGCCGGGCATCGAACTCCTCTTTGATCTGTTCAAACAGGGACTGGCCGGCAAAGGGCAGCACCAGCGTGATGGCCAGGGTCTGTTCGTGCCGCTCGACGGAACGCACAAAACCGGCCGCGACCAGATCCTTGCCCCATCCTGCCGGCTTAAATTCGGCCAGGATCTGTTTTACTGAATCAATCACCATTAACTCCCCATTATGTTGTCGTTATGCTGAGGTGAACGGTTACCGCACATAAATCAGTGGCTTGCCGACGTCATCGTGATGCCGCCAGTCAGGGCACCGGGGGCCACAACCCTAGGCAGGCCGCCCCCAATTCGGGTAACATGCACGGCACTGTATCATCCCAACAGGCACATAAAGAACGTATTATGGCAACTGATCCTCGTAGAATGCTGGTAACCTGCGCCCTCCCCTATGCCAACGGCTCCATCCATCTCGGCCACATGCTGGAACACATCCAGGCCGATATCTGGGTTCGTTATCAGCGAATGCGTGGCCATCAGGTGCATTTCGTCTGTGCCGACGATGCCCACGGCACGCCCATCATGCTCAAAGCCCAGCAGATGGGGATCTCGCCGGAAGAGATGATTGCCGCCGTATCCCAGGAGCACCAGGGGGATTTTGCCGGTTTCAACATCAGCTTCGACAACTACCACTCCACCCACAGCGACGAGAACCGCGAGCTGGCGGGCGTGATCTATGGCCGCCTCAAAGAGTCCGGCAAAATCAAGATCCGCACCATCTCCCAACTGTTCGATCCGGAAAAATCCATGTTCCTGCCGGATCGCTTCGTCAAGGGCACCTGCCCCAAGTGCAAGTCCCCCGATCAGTACGGTGACAACTGCGACGCTTGCGGCGCCACCTACAGCCCGACCGAGCTGATTGATCCGAAATCCGCCGTCTCCGGTGCGACCCCGGTGATGAAGGACTCAGAGCACTACTTCTTCGACCTGCCCCAGTTCGAAGCCTGGCTCGCCGACTGGGTACGCGGCTCCGGCGCCATCCAGGAAGAGATGGCCAACAAGATGCAAGAGTGGTTCGAAAGCGGCCTGCAGCAGTGGGACATCACCCGTGACGCCCCCTACTTCGGCTTCGAAATTCCCGGTGCCCCCGGCAAATACTTCTATGTCTGGCTGGACGCCCCCATCGGCTACATGGCGTCGTTCAAGAACCTGTGCAACAAGCGCGGCGACATCGACTTCGACAGCTACTGGAAAGCGGACTCCGACGCCGAGCTCTATCACTTCATCGGCAAGGACATCGCCTACTTCCACTGCCTGTTCTGGCCGGCCATGCTGGAAGGCGCGAACTTCCGCAAGCCGACCAAGGTCAACGTGCACGGCTATGTGACCGTCAACGGCGCCAAGATGTCCAAGTCCAAGGGCACCTTCATCAAGGCGTCCACCTATCTCCAGCACCTGGATCCGGAGTGCCTGCGTTACTACTACGCCGCCAAGCTCAACAGCCGCATCGACGATCTGGACTTGAACCTCGAAGACTTCGTCTCCCGCGTCAACGCCGATGTGGTCAACAAGCTGGTCAACCTGGCCTCTCGCAACGCCGGCTTTATCGCCAAGCGTTTTGACGGCAAGCTGGCCGTCACCTGCGCCGAACCCGCACTCTACGCCGAGTTTGCCAACGCCAGCGCCAGCATCGCCGAAGCCTATGAAGCGCGCGAATTCAGCCGCGCCATCCGCGAGATCATGGCCCTGGCCGACAAGGCCAACCGCTATGTGGACGACAAGGCTCCCTGGGTCATCGCCAAGCAGGAAGGGGCGGATGCCGAGCTGCAAGCCGTCTGCTCCGTCGGCATCAACCTGTTCCGCGTGCTGATGGCCTACTTGAAGCCCGTCATGCCGCAACTGGCCGAGCGCGCCGAAGCCTTCCTTGGCGAAACCCTGACCTGGGATGGCATCACCGCCCCTCTGGTCGACCACGGCGTCGCCCCCTTCAAGGCACTCTTCTCCCGCATCGAGTCCGCCAAGGTGGATGCCATGGTGGAAGCGTCCAAGGAAGATCTCGCCAAGGAACAGAGCAAGAAGCCGGCAGGCCCCCTGGTGGACGATCCCATCAGCGAGACCATCACCTACGACGACTTTGCCAAGATTGACCTGCGGGTGGCGCTGATCAAGAAAGCCGAAGCGGTGCCGGAAGCCGAGAAGCTGCTGAAGTTGCAACTGGATATCGGCGGCGAAACCCGTCAGGTCTTTGCCGGTATCAAGTCCGCCTACAACCCGGAAGATCTGGAAGGCAAGCTGACCGTGATGGTGGCCAACCTGGCCCCGCGCAAGATGCGCTTTGGCATGTCCGAAGGCATGGTGCTGGCGGCAGGTCCGGGTGGCAAGGATCTCTGGATCCTCGAGCCCCAGGAAGGTGCCCAGCCGGGCATGCGCGTGAAGTAATACGCCCCTTCCCGGACAGTCCCAATGAAAAGAGAGGCCAATGGCCTCTCTTTTTTTATCTTGTGGGGTGCTTACTGCCCGCTCTGCTGCAATGCCATGCGAAGGCCGACCAGCTCCACCTGATGGCAATCCAGTTGCAGTAGTTGGCAGCGGATCTCTGTTTTCAGGGCTCGCCGTTGCTGACCTCGCCCCGTTTCGCCCCGAAGGCGTCTGAGCCATTGGCGTCTGTCCTGCAATTGCCCAAGACGCTCCTGCCAGCTCACCAGCATGGACAACCAGGCCGGATCCCCTCCCCCCTGAGCCGTCAGCAGCTCCATCCCGTAGCGCGCCTGTTTCAGCACCAGACGCAGCCGGTGCCAGCACCGAAGTCTCGCCCTGATGCCCACAGGAAGGGAGGAGGTCTTAGCCAGTGCATCCGACAGTGACAGCGCCAGATGCAGCTGAAACAGCGGCAAGAGATCGACACCGACGGGTACCTCTTCCAGTCGGGCCAGCCAACGGGCCGGTCAACAGGGGGACCCGTGGCAAGCGGTTCTGCCGAAGCGAGCCACCATGATGCTGCGCATAGACCTGGGCATCGCGCAGGGCGGAGAGCGTGCCGACAGCACGGGTCAATCGCCGCTCCAGCTCGGGCTCATGAATGAGGGGTCGCCACAGGGCGAGCAGCGCCAGCAGGCGGCGGGCCGCTATCCGGTAGGCATGCACCTCTTCCATCCCCTTGTGCTCGCGCAGTGCCAGGGTCGCCCCCCGATATTGCCCAACGAGCCGGTTGGCCTGCGCAATCCAGCTCTCCCCCATGAACCCTCCCGGCTAGTTGGTATGAAAACCGGTTCCGGTGGGTGGCAACGCCTGGGTGCACTCCATTCGGGTGACGGTGGCGGTTCGGGGCCCGTGCTCAAGCCAGCCCAGCATCATCTGTACCTTCTGTTCGGGACCGGCAATCAGGATTTCCACCGAGCCATCTTCCAGGTTGTAGGCATGCCCCCGCAGCCCCAGTTGCAGCGCCCGCTCCCGGGTGAAGTAGCGAAACCCCACTCCCTGAACCTGACCCCACACCCGCACGACAAACGATTGCTCTCCCATTTATCACACCTTTCCCTTAAGTAATTTTTCCCCGGGGCGATAATGAGCGCGACACTCTCTTCCCCTTGCAGGACGCAATACCATTATGAAAGAAGTAAAGTTTCGGTGGGTTGACCGTTATCTCATTCACCTCACGATCAGCGAGAAATTTCTCATCACCTTCTGGTGCCCCCTGGTGTTCATCGCCTTCCTCACCTGGTATCTGCTGGCCGACGGCCATGATCAGGCGATGCAGCTCAGAGTGGATCAGCTCAAAGGGCGGGTCGAGACCACGGCCCAGCTGGTGAGCCAGCAGCCGACCCTTACCCTGCCCGCGGATCTCGTACTCACGCCTGGCGCCGCCACCGGCCTTAGCCAGCAGGGAGACATCTATCGCTATGGCGCCAGCGCAGGTCAGGCGGGCGTCGTCTCCGGTACCCTGGATACGAGTCACTACGCCCTCTGGGATGGTCAGGGCACCACGCTCACCATCATCGCGGTGCTGGCCGCACTGCTGGCCCTCATCACCCACTATCTGATGACCTTCGTCTCGGGGGCCCTCTACTCCACCAACAAGGCATTGCAGACGGTGGCGAACGGCGATCTCACCTTCCGGCTCAACTTCTTTCCGGTGCGGGACGAGTTCTCCATTCTGGCGGGCAGTATCGACACCTTCACCGACCGCCAGCACAAGATAGTGCAACTGGTGGAAGAGTCCGCCGATGCCCTTACCCTGGCCGCCGACGAATTTCGCGAGCATGCCAGCGACGGCGAGCAGCTTGCCCGCGCCCAGCGACAGCACATGGACTCCCTGGCCGCCGCCATGGAGCAGATGTCCGCCGCCATCCGGGAAGTGGCCCGCAACGCCAATGACACCCTGCTGCAAACCCGCCAGTCCAGCGACGAGGCGACTCACGGGGCACAGCGGGTGGCACGCACCATCACCGCCATCCGCACCCTGGCGGACGAGATTGGCAATGCCTCGGGCGCGGTCGAACGGTTGACTCACAACGCCAATCGCATCAACGAAGTGGTCAACGTCATCAACGCCATCTCCCAGCAAACCAACCTGCTGGCCCTCAACGCCGCCATCGAGGCCGCCCGGGCTGGTGAACAGGGACGCGGCTTTGCGGTGGTGGCCGACGAGGTGCGCACCCTCGCCAGCCGCACCCAACAGGCCACGGTAGAGATCCAGCAGATGATCGAGGAGCTCCAGGCCGGGACCGGGGCGCTCAACGACATCATGGAGAAGACGGTGGGGCGCGCGGCCGACAGCCAGCAGCTCATCACCGAGGTGGGCATGGACATCGAGCGGCTCAGCAACCACAGCGATGCGGTCCTGGAGATGAGCACCCAGATCGCCACCTCCAGCGAAGAGCAGAGTTCGGTGGCAGAGGAGATCACTCGCAACCTCGACAAGGTGCGCCACGAGGCGAGCCGGGTGGAGGAGTCCGCCAGCGCGGCGGTCGCCGGCACCACCGGCCTCAAGGGAACCGCCAATGAACTCGGTCAGGCGCTCACCGGCCTGCGGATCTGACCCCCTCCGGCAGGCCATCCTCCAGATGGCCTGCCATGTCTGGGCCAGGCGCTGGGGACGTGCTAAACAGCCCGTCCGACCCTGACCGCGTGTGGATGCACGGATCCCGGTAGACGCGGCTTGCGTGCCTACCCTCACAGCCCCTACTATATGCCCCCTTCTTTTCTACCATCGGCAACTACCCATGAGCGCTTCCATCTATCTCGTCAAAGGCCGCGAAAAATCCCTGCTGCGTCGCCACCCCTGGATCTTCTCCAAGGGCATTGAGCGGGTGCAGGGCAACCCCGTTGACGGCGATACCGTCGAGATCTTCACCCATGACGGCAAATGGCTCGCCCGTGGTGCCTGGTCCGGCAGCTCCCAGATCCGTGCCCGGGTCTGGACCTTCGACAAGGATGAGAGCGTCGATCTCGACTTCTTCATCCGTCGCCTCAAATACGCCCAGGAGTCCCGTGACGGGCTCATCAAGCGTCAGGGCCTCACCGGCTATCGCCTCTGCGCCGCCGAATCCGACGGTCTGCCGGGCCTCACCATCGACCGCTACGCCGACTTCCTGGTGTGCCAGATCCTCTCCGCCGGTGCCGAGTTCCAGCGTGAGCTGATAACGCAAGCCCTGCGTACCCTCTACCCCGAGTGCAGCATCTATGAGCGCTCCGACGTGGCCGTGCGCAAGAAGGAAGGGCTGAAGGAGCGCACCGGCGTCATTCATGGCGAGACCCCGACCGACCCCGTGGTGATCGAGGAGAACGGCGGCGTCAAGATCCTGGTCGATATTCGCAACGGTCACAAGACGGGTTTCTATCTGGATCAGCGGGATAACCGCCTTGCCGCAGCGAAATACACTGAAGGCAAGCGGGTGCTCAACTGCTTCTGCTACACCGGCGGTTTCGGGGTCTATGCCCTCCAGGGCGGTGCCAAGGAGGTAGTCAACGTCGATCTCTCCCAGAATGCGCTGGACATCGCCCGCCAGAACGCCGAACTGAACGGTCTCGATACCAGCAACACCCAGTTCGTGCGTCACGACGTCTTCAAGCTCTTGCGCGAATATCGCGAGAAGGGCGAGAAGTTCGATGTCATCGTGCTGGACCCACCCAAGTTTGCCGAGAGCAAGGCCCAGCTGCTGGGCGCCTGCCGCGGCTACAAGGACATCAACATGCTGGCGTTCCAACTGCTGGCGCCGGGTGGCGTGCTCTTGACCTACTCCTGCTCCGGCCTGATGGAGCAGAGCCTGTTCCAGAAGATAGTGGCCGATGCGGCCCTCGATGCCGGTCGCGATGCCCAGATCCTGGAGCTGCTCTCCCAGGCATCTGATCACCCCATCGGTACCGCCTATCCGGAAGGCTTCTACCTCAAGGGGCTGGTGGTGCGCGCCCGCTAAGCCGAGCAGACCAGCGCTGCCCCCCTTGTCCCCGGTTCCAGATCCGGGCCAGGACTGGGTTCTGCTAGTCATCAAAAAGCCCGCGATCGTAGCGGGCTTTTTTTATGCAGCGCCAAAGAGACAACCTCCCCCCGACTTTGCCACCAACAGCGATTGCGGCCCCCATCCCTCCTCTTCGACTGACGACTGCCATCTTCAATCAAAGGTTGCCGCATCGTTAACCCGATTCTCATCTCTCTTTCACTACACAACCCACCAGCAGAGACATGCCCGGCATTTTTTTATGCAAAAGCATGAAATATTACGCATCAACATTCAAAAATCCTCGGGGAAATATCAGCCATAAACGCATACCCACTCATTTGAATGAATATTGCTGTTTTCCCCTGCAATGGATCACGCCATGCCCCTGTCCGCCTCGCACATTGCCTGGGACGACAATACTCGCCCACCACAAGTCATCCCGCTCAATCACGCGCCGGCGCGCCCAGCGGGAAGTAGTGTCGAAATGGCCTCGCCTCCTCCACCACCCGCACGATGGAGGGATGATTGAGCAGACGGGCGCGATAGGCACGCAGACGGCCATAGCCAGCCGGGATCTCGTGGGCCCAGTCGGCGTAGAAGAGCGAGGGGGCTGCGGCGCAATCGGCCAGCGTAAAGTCTGCGCCGGCAATCCAGTGGCGTCCTTCCAGTCGCTGATCAAGCCAGGGGTAGATCTGATTGAGCAGCTCGCGGGCCTCCACTACGCCATAGCGGTCGCGATCAGCGGCCGGGCGCATTGCATCCAGCACCACTTTTTGCATCGGCGTCATCACATAGTTGTCGAAGACGCGATCCAGCATATGCACCTCCAGACCCGCATCGCCAGGCGGGATCAGGCTGACGGGGCCCGGATGGTGCGCCTGCAGATGGGCGACGATGGTGCTGCTCTCGAGGATGCAGCGACCATCATCCAGCAACATCGGGAAGCGCTTGAGTGGCCAGAGGGCGGCAAGTTCGGCGCTCGCCTCCGGCTCTTCGAGATTCCGGTACTCGAACAGGGTGGTATTCTCGTAGAGAGCGATCAGCACTTTCTGGCTGTAGGAAGAAAAGGGGTGGGCATAGAGTTTCATGGGGATGTTCCTGACGCTCAGAGGGATGACTTCCCTAGTCTAGATCCCCTCTCTATTTTCGATGCGTCCCTATCCCATGCTGGTTTTAGGATGATAAACGCCCATTCATGACGGCAATCACACTCGTATGACTCTCTTTTAGGTAGGGTGATCCCGCCTGTGGCCGCCAAGCCGGGGCAGCCGACTCATCAGGGTTGATGAGCGGCACCACAACAAAAATTGATGTCAGGCCAAGCTGAACATCATCAAGGATCCCGTCATGAATCAATCATTGCCGCTGTTGACGCCGCTGCGGGACATCGCTGCCCTGATGGTGGTGCTGTTCCACGCCCGCTTGCTGCTCTTTCCCCAGTGGATGGAGTCGATCGCCGGCCACACCCAACTCATCGAGAACGGCTACCTCTGGGTCGATCTCTTCTTTATTTTGAGCGGGCTGGTGCTGGCCCACGTCTACGGGGAGGCTTTCACCCGCTCGCCCCACACCGTGAGTTATGGTCGCTTCCTCTGGCTGCGGCTCACCCGGGTGTATCCCCTCTACCTAGTGACCCTGCTGCTGCTGGTAGGCTGGGAGCTCTACAAGGCCCACCACGGGATTGGCTTCTACGCCGGTCCCCTGTTCAAGATGTGGGAGTGGGAAGGAATGCCTCCGTTCGGCTCACCCTTTACCCCGGCCGAGGCGCTGCCAAGCAGCCTGTTGCTGCTGCAGGTGGTGACCGATCACGGATTGACCTGGAACTTCGCCGCCTGGTCGCTCAGCGTGGAGTGGATTAGCTATCTGCTGTTTCCACTGCTCATTTCCCTCGCCGTCACCCGCAGCCGCTGGAGCAACCTCGCCCCTTTGCTGGCCCTGACGGTGCTGGCCTTTATCGTGCACAGCCGGGGTACCCTGGATGTCACCAGCGGAGCGCTGGCCATCGGGCGCGGGGTGAGTGAATTCGTGCTCGGCCTCTGGCTGCTGCCCAAGGTGAAGGCTGCCCGCCAGTGGCCCATGATGCAGCGGGATCTGCCGCTGCTGCTCGCCTTTTTGCTCCCCTTCGCGCTGATGCAGTTCACCATGACGCCGCAGCTGACCCTGCTGCTGATCAGCGCCTACGTGTTGCTGATCTGGATTGCCGCCTGCCAGGGCGATCGCCAGAGCCCGCTGCTGCGCCTCCTGGACAACCGCTTCACCAACTGGCTGGGGGATCTCTCCTACTCCATCTACCTGCTCCACGCCCTGGTGTTGCTCACCGGCTGCGAGCTTGTCCACTCTCTGGCGCCGGGGCTCACCGCGTGGTGGTACGCCCAGACCAACCCCTTGCTGGGGGTGCTGGCCACCCTGTTGATGCTCGCCGTGCTGATCGGGCTCTCGGCGCTGAGCTACACCCTGCTGGAGCGGCCGCTGCAACGGCGACTGCGCCGGCTAGGCAAGGCTCCCCAACCAGTGATGGAGCAAGCTGGCTAGTTTCCGTCGCCACATGCTGCCCCGATGCAAGACCGGCACGCCGTCGGGGCGGCTCAAAGTGGGACTAGCCTGAGCAAGGCGAAGAGTACGGCTCTTTTTGAACCCGACAATCCCCTGCGCTTTGTGTGAATTACAGTTCGAATCAAGAGGGCCGTCTGTGGCATAATGGCCCGTCCTGTGGTCCTCGGCGGGGCTTCGCCGGCGCATCCTTGCCCTCCTCCCGCCCTGCCTGGCAGCCTGACATCACTGTGTTCACAGGCCGCCAGGGCCACCCTATTTTTGCGCGCACATTTGACGGCGCCGCAGCAGTTATTGGCACACACAAGTCTGCCCACACAAGGGGAAAGCATGTCTTCCATTCGTCTGACCCAATACAGCCACGGCGCTGGCTGTGGCTGCAAAATCTCCCCCAAGGTGCTCGACACCATCTTGAAGAGCCAGATCCCGGGCTTTGACGACCCCACCCTGGTGGTCGGCAACAGCAGCAAGGATGATGCCGCCGTGGTCGACATCGGCAACGGCCAGGGCATCGTCTCTACCACCGACTTCTTCATGCCCATCGTCGACGATCCCTTCACCTTCGGTCGCATCGCCGCCACCAACGCCATCAGCGACATCTACGCCATGGGCGGCAAACCCATCGTCGCCATAGCCATCCTCGGCTGGCCCGTCAACATACTCGCACCTGAAGTGGCCCAGCAGGTGATCGACGGGGGTCGCCAGGTGTGTCACGAGGCGGGCATTTCTCTGGCAGGCGGTCACAGCATCGACGCCCCCGAGCCCATCTTCGGCCTCGCAGTGACCGGTATCGTGCCACTCGACGCCATCAAGCAGAATGACACCGCCCAGGTGGGTGATGTGCTCTATCTTACCAAACCCCTTGGCATCGGCATCCTCACCACCGCCCAGAAGAAGGGCAAGCTCAAGCCCGAGCATGAGCAACTGGCCCCGGATGCCATGTGTACCCTCAACAAGATTGGCCAGCGCTTCGCCGCCTTACCCGGCGTGCACGCCATGACCGACGTGACCGGTTTTGGACTGGCAGGCCACCTGCTGGAGATGTGCGAAGGTTCCGGCGTCAGTGCCCGTCTGGACTTCAAGGCGCTGCCGCTGCTGGACGAGGTGGATTACTACCTGAGTGAGGGCTGCGTACCAGGCGGTACCCTGCGCAACTTCGACTCCTATGGTGACAAGCTGGGCGCCATGGATGATCGCACCCGCAGCATCCTGTGCGACCCGCAGACCAGCGGCGGCCTGCTGGTAGCCGTCGGTAAAGAAAGTGAAGCCGAGCTCCTTGCCATTGCCGCACAGGCAGGGCTGACCCTCTCTCCCATCGGCCAGTTGCAGGCCCGCACCGGCAACCAGTTCATCGAGGTTGTCCAATGAGTACCCTGCCACTGGCCACGGATTACGCCCGGATCTTTCTGGATGAGGTTCCACTCATCGATCTGCGCGCCCCCGTCGAGTTCAAGGAAGGGGCCTTTCCCACCGCCGTCAGCCTGCCGCTGATGACGGACGAGGAGCGTGCCCGGGTCGGTACCTGTTACAAGCAGGAGGGTCAGGCCGCAGCCATCGCCCTGGGCCATCAACTGGTGGGAGGCGCGGTGCGCGACGCGCGCATGGAAGGCTGGCTGGCCAGGTTGCGCCAGCAACCCGACGCCCTGCTCTACTGTTTTCGCGGCGGCCTGCGCTCCCAGACAGTGCAGCAGTGGCTGGCCGAGGCCGGCATCACCCGCCCCCGGGTCGCGGGCGGCTACAAGGCGCTGCGCCACTTTCTCATCGACACCCAGGCGAAGGCCAGTGCAGAGTGCGACTGGACCGTGCTGACCGGCATGACCGGCTCCGGCAAGACCCACATGCTGGCGCACATCACCCAGGCGGTGGATCTGGAAGGGCACGCCCGTCACAGGGGGTCGTCGTTTGGCCAACTGCCGGGTGGGCAACCCGGCAACATCGACTTCGAAAATCGGCTTGCCATCGAGCTGCTTCAGCGTCGCAACCGGGGAGAGTCACAGTTTGTACTGGAAGACGAGAGCCGTCTCATCGGTCGCTGCGCCCTGCCACTCAACCTTTATGAGGCCATGTGCCGGGCTCCCCTGGTGGTGGTGGAGGTGCCGCAGGAGGCACGGGCCGAGCAGATCCGCACCGATTACGTGCAGGATCTCTGGCTGCGCTATCTGGAGTTCCATGGGCCAGATGCAGGCTGGCCGCTGTTTGCCGGCTACCTCACCGACGCCATGGCCAGGCTCAAGCGCCGACTCGGTGACAAGGATTATCGCGAACTCGATGGGCTGTTGCAGGCCGCCCTCAGGGAACAGGCCCAGAGCGGGGACACCCGCGCCCATCTGGTCTGGATCAGACTGCTGCTGACTCGCTACTATGACCCCATGTACCGCTATCAGCTGGACAACAAGCGCGAGCGGATCCTGTTTCGTGGTGCCAAGGAGGCCTGCCTCGCCTTCTTCGCCAAACGCTCCCCCCTTCAGACCCCTCAGGAGAGTCCCACATGTTGAAGTTCGAGGTGATCCCGGTCACCCAGTTCGCCCAGAATTGTTCTCTTATCTGGTGTGACGAGACCCGCCAGGCTGCCCTCGTCGATCCCGGCGGCGAGGCGGACAAGCTGCTGGCCGCCATAGCCAAACGGGGGCTGACCCTCACCCATATCCTGCTGACCCACGGCCATCTGGATCATGTGGGCGCCGCCGCCGAGCTGCGCGAGAGAACCGGTGTCGCCATTACCGGCCCCCACAAGGAGGATGCCTTCTGGCTCGACATGCTGCCCCAGCAGAGTCAGATGTTCGGCTTCTCCCACACACCAGCCTTCACCCCCGATCGCTGGCTTGCACTGGGTGACAAGGTGCAGCTGGGCCGGTGCGAGCTGGATGTCTATTTCTGCCCGGGCCACACTCCGGGCCACATCGTGCTGCTCTGCCAGGCAGAACGCCTCGCCTGGGTGGGAGATGTGCTCTTTGCCGGCAGCATAGGCCGCACCGATTTCCCGCGCGGGGATCACGGGGCGCTGATCAAGTCGATCACCGAGACCCTGCTGCCGCTCGGGGATGAGATCGTCTTTATTCCGGGCCATGGCCCGAGCTCCACCTTTGGTCACGAACGGGCCAGCAATCCCTATCTGACACAGCCCATCTGGTAATCCCCCCGCTCCTCGCGGGCATCCCATTGCGCCTTGAGGCGCAAGATCTCCGGCATGATCTCGAGAAAACGGGAGAGCAGCCGGGGATCGAAGTGCTGGCCGGAGCCATCGCGCATGGTGGCCAGCACCCGGTCCAGGGGCCAGGGCTCTTTGTAGGGGCGACGTACGCTCAGGGCGTCAAAGACGTCGGCGATGGCCACGATCCGCGACGCCTCGGGGATCCCCTCGCCGGTCTCGCCGGCGGGATAGCCGGAGCCGTCCCATTTCTCGTGGTGGTGCAGGGCAATCTCCGCCGCCATGCGAAAGATGGGGGGCATCGGATCGCCTCAGGATCTCGTAACCGATGCGCGGGTGACTTCGCATGATGATCCACTCCTCCTCGGTGAGGGGACCGGGCTTCTTGAGGATGTGGTCAGGGATACCAATCTTGCCCATGTCGTGCATGGGGGCTGCCAGCCCCAGCAGATCCGACTGCTCCGGGCTCCAGCCCGCCGCATCAGCCAGGGCCCGGGCGTAAGCGGCCATGCGCCAGATATGCACCCCGGTGTCGGTGTCGTTGTAGTGGCCCGCCTCGCTCAGCATGACGATGGCGGTGCGATAGCTGCACTCGAGCTGATCGAGGCGCACCAGGGAGAGATGATTGCGCACCCGGGCACGCACCGTGCTCGGACAGACCGGCTTGTAGATATAATCCACTCCGCCCGCCTCGAACCCCTGGCTCTCGCTGTCTGCGTTGTCGCTCGCGGTGATAAAGAGCACCGGGATCCCGGCGTGAGCCGGATCGGCCTTGAGCCGGCGGCACACTTCGTAACCATCCATGTCGGGCATGCGCACGTCCAGCATGATAAGTGCCGGTTCGTGACGCCCCACGGCGGCCAACCCCTCCTCTCCCCCTTTGGCAAAGAAGAGGTTGTATTCCTCCTTGAGGATTTGCCGCAGCAACCCGAGGTTGCTCGGCTCGTCGTCGATGATCAGCACGCGCGGTCGACTCATGGCGCAGGTTCCTCCCGATCCTCCAGATAATCCTCCAGCTTGCGGGTGGCGAACGGGATATCGAACAGCTCCAGGGCTGCGCTTATCTCGCTCACTAGTTCACAAGGAAGGTGACTCCTTGCCTGGCTCAGCGCCGGCTCAATCAGATCCAGATCCTCGCTCACCAGGGCCTGATGCAGGGCGTGCAGGCAGACCTCCCGCGCTTCCCCCTGGGCCAGCGGGGAACTGACCGCGCCCGGCATAGGTATCGATGGAGTGTTGTGCACGCTCCAGGGCCTCGAGGAAGGGTGCGATAAGCTGGCTGGTGTCGCCACCCTGCTCGATGGCCTCGTTCAACTCGGCACTGATACGCGCCACATCGGTGAGTGACAGGCTCCCCGCCCCCCCCTTGAGCTTGTGGGTCAGGCTCGCGGCCGCATCGGTCTCGTGCTGGGCGATATAGTCCGGCAACACGGTACCAACCGTCATGTAGTCATCGCGAAAACGCCGCAGGTATTTAAGATAGACCGAGGCTTCACCCCAGTTGCGCAGTCCGGTATCGATATCGATGCCGGCCACCGGCTCATGGGGGAGTGGCTCGTCGCTCACTGTGAGCGGCAGGACACAGTCCGGCAGATAACGCAGCAAGGTCGCGATAAGCTGCTCCACATCGAGCGGCTTGGCGATGAAGTCGTTCATGCCAGAGGCCAGCGCCGCCTCCCGCTGATCCTTGAATACCCCTGCGGTGAGTGCCAGCACGGGAGTCTCCTCCCGCCCCGGCAGCAGACGCAGGCGACGGGTCGCCTCGTAGCCATCCATCACTGGCATCTGCACATCCATGAGTACCAGATCGATGCGCCGTGCCGGATCTGCCAGGCAGGCCAGGGCTCGCTCCCCATCGATGGCGGTGATCACCTCGGCCCCCTCCCGTTGCAACAAGCGGGTCGCCACCTCCAGGTTGATGTCGCTGTCATCCACCAGCAGTATGTGCACGCCCGGCAGGCGCAGACGGCGCTGGCCACTCTCAAGGGGCTCCACATGCTCGCGCTTCTCGTGGATGAGACGTGCCACCGCGTTGTAGAGACTGGAGCCGGTGACCGGTTTGTGCAGCACCAGATCCACCTGATCCGAGCCGGGGCGGTGCATCAGTTCATCCTGGGAATAGGCGGTCGCCATGATGATGATGGGTGAACGCTCCTGCTGCTCGAAGGCGCGGCGAATGGCCAGGCAGGTCTCGAGCCCGTCCATGCCCGGCATGATCCAGTCGAGCAGGATCACGTCAAAACGCTCCCCCTGGCGCAGCAGATGGTGCAGCGCCTGCTCACCGGACTCCACCACCCGCGACTGCCATCCGAGGGAACCCACCGTCATCGACAGGGCGTCGCGGGTCACCTGATTGTCGTCGGCGATGAGCAGCGAGATGTGCTGCAGGCGCTCGTTCAAGGCCTCGGGCCGCTCCCCCTGCTCCAGCCGGACGCGGAACCAGAATTCGCTCCCCTTGCCAAGCTCGCTGGTGACGCCGATGTCCCCCCCATCAGATTCACCAGGCGGCGACTGATGGTCAGACCAAGCCCGGTGCCCCCGAAGCGGCGACTGGTGGAGGAGTCTGCCTGGGAGAATGCATTGAAAATGTTGGCCTGCTGCTCGGGGGGAATGCCGATCCCGGTGTCGCGCACCCGAAACAGCAAGGTGGCCATGCCGTCTTGCTCTGATTCCAGCACAACCTTGACCTCCACCTCGCCGCGTTCGGTAAACTTGATGGCATTGCCGGTCAGGTTGAGCAGCACCTGCTCGAGGCGCAGGGCGTCCCCAATCAGATGGGAAACCGGCTCGGGGGCACTGCTCACCACCAGTTTGAGGTGCTTCTGGCCAACGCAGGTGGACATGATGGCCGCCACGTGATCGAGCACCTCTTCGAGACTGAATGGCACCCGCTCAAGCTTGAGCCGACCCGACTCAATCTTGGAGAAATCGAGGATGTCGTTGATGATCCCGAGCAGCGCCTGCCCGGCCTGGTGGATTTTGCGCACCAGGGCATGCTGACCATCCTCGAGCCCTCCCTGTTCGAGCAGGTAGGTCAGCCCCATGATGGCGTTCATGGGGGTGCGGATCTCGTGGCTCATGTTGGCGATGAAATCACCTTTGACCTGTGCCAACCTGGCCGCTTCCTGCTGGGCCAGTTGCTCCTTGTGCCTGCTGCGCACCAGTGCAGCCACACCGGCACCAAACAACAGCAGCAGCACGGCGCTGGCGGCCAAGATGATCCCCCAGATATGAGTGCGAATGGCCTGCAGCTCGCTGTGCGGCACCAGGGACGCGGCTTTCCAGATCAGCTGATCATGATTCTGTGCCGGGTACAGGGTGGTCCAGCTCCAGAGTCCGTCGGCAGACTCCATCTGGCCGTTTGATGCGTCCCAGAACGCCTGCCAGGCCTGGGGAGAAGTCTGCTTCAGAGTCAGATCCGGGCGCTCGAGCATGAAGCCCCACTCCCGGGATGGGTCCGGGCTGCGCAGCCAGTATCCGTCCTGGTTGAACAGCATGATGTGATCGGCTGCCTTGCCGCGGTTGTCGGCAAACTCCTTGAGCATACGGGCAGCCTGAACGTTGATTAGCAGCAGACCAAGATCACGTCCCCCAAGGCGCAGACGCTTGGCAATGCGGATCTTGACATCCTCCCCCACCTTAGCGCTTCGCGTCACAGGAGGGGGATCCCCATTACTGGGTGATAGCTGCTCGCGCAGTACCGGGTTCCTGCTTCATCGGGCGGCCTGATTGCACCGCGCCTCCACAGGCTAAAACGGCGTGTCCCGCCGCTAAAATATTGCGAGCGCCATTCACATCGGCGTTCGCCTCATAACCACACGCAGCGCATTTAAACTGGCTTTGCGTCTGGCGGTTATCCTTCGCAGTATGCCCACAACAGGCGCA